>NZ_PKOI01000020.1:0-84047 GCF_002870055.1 Herbaspirillum sp. BH-1
CGGGTTGACAGGGTGGGCGACCAGGATGCGGTCGCGTCCGGGCAGGTGCTCCGAGAAGGCGGAGGTGGGGATCCACGAGGTGGAGCTGGTGAGGATGGTCTGCGGGGCGGCCAGGCTGTCCATCTCGGCGAAGATGGCGCGTTTGACGTCTACCGTTTCCTTGACGTTTTCCTGGACCAGGATGGCGTCCTGCAGGGCGGCGGCGAGGCTGTCTGCCGTGTGGATGCGGGACAGCACGGTCTGCGGTGTTTCGTCGATCAGGCCATGGCTGGCGAGGTCGGCCAGGTTGTCCTGCAGCAGTTGCCGGCAACCCTGCAGGGCTTGCGGGACGGCATCCCACAGGTCCACCCGGTAGCCGGCGCGGGCGAAGACGATGGCCCAGGCACGGCCGATCAGGCCGGCACCGATGACGGCGATCTTTTCACTCATGACGGCTCCTCAGCTCAATACTTCGACATTGCCGCACACCGACAGGCTGCGTCCGCTGATGGAGGCGCCGGCCGGGGAGCAGATGAAGATGATCTGGTTGGCGATGTCTTGCGCCGTGACCATCTTGCGCAGAGAGACCTTGGAGAGCAGGCGCTGGCGCATTTCTTCATGTTCGATGCCATAGGCCTCTGCCTTGGCGGCGACGATGCGCTCCTGGCGGGCTCCTTCGACCACGCCCGGCAGCACGGCATTGACGCGGATGTTGGACGGCCCCAGTTCGATGGCCCAGGTTTCGGTCAGGCCGATGACGCCGTACTTGGAGGCCGAGTAGGGCGTGCGCAGGGCAAAGCCCAGGCGGCCGGCCACCGAGGAGATGTTGACGATGGAGCCGCCGCCGTTCTTCTTCAGCATCGGTACGGCGCGCCGGGTGCAGAGGAAGGGGCCGGTGAGGTTGACGGCGATGGTCTGGTCCCAGCCAGACAGTTCGACGTCTTCCACCGGCAGGGTGGGGCCGGCGATGCCGGCGTTGTTGACCAGGACATCCAGTACACCGCCCCAGCGCTGGCTGAGGTCGGCGAACATCGCATCGACCTGGGTCTCGCTGGTGACGTCGGTCAGGCTGTAGCTTACGGGGGCGCCGGCGAACTGGCGGCGGGCGCTGGCGAGGAAGTCTTCGCTGACGTCACAGATGTGGACGTGGGCGCCAGCCTCGACGAAGGCGGCGGTGATGGCCAGGCCGATGCCCTGGGCGCCGGCGGTGACGATGACTTTCTGGTCTTTCAGATTCAGGTCCATGGTGCAGTGTCCTTGTTGCGGGAGGGAGAGTGCTGGCTCAGAGCCAGAGGATTTTCTTGCGATAGGTGAGATCGTTGAGCAGCGGTTCGGCCGGTCCGGTGTGGAAGACGGCGCCGCGCTCCAGGGCGAAGACGCGGTCGGCCAGGGCCAGCACCAGGTCCAGGTTGTGTTCGACGATGACGATGGAAACCTCGCGCCGCAACTGGTCGAAGACGGTGAACAGTTCCTGCACCACGGCCGGGGCCAGGCCTTCGAAGGGTTCGTCCAGCAACAGCAGCTTGACGTTGCCCGACAGCGCCCGGGCTACCGCGACCATCTGCTGCTCACCACCGGAGAGGAAATCGGCATGGGTGTGCAGACGTTCCTTCAGGCGCGGGAAGTATTGCAAGATCTTTTCTTCACTCCAGGCCACGCCGTTGCTGCTGTCGTTCTTGCGCGCCAGTCGGCCCAGCGCCAGGTTCTCGGCCACGGTCATGCCGGCGAACAGGCCGCGCCCCTGCGGTACGTAGCCGATGCCCAGGCGGGCGATGTCGGGGGCGGACAGTCCGGCGATGTCGCGACCGTCATAGCGGATGGTGCCGGAGGCCGGGCGCAGCAGGCCGGTGAGGGTCTTGAGCAGGGTGGACTTGCCGGCGCCGTTGCGGCCCAGCAGGGCGACGATCTCGCCCTGCCGCACCTCCAGGCTGGCGTCATTGAGGATGTGGCTCTTGCCGTAGTAGGCATTGACGCCCTCGAAGGCCAGCAACTGCGCCCGCTCCTGCGCATCGCCGCTGCTGCGGCCGGTGACCGGCGGGGTGCCGTGACCGGTGTAGATTTCCTGCACGCGCTGGTCGGCGCGGGCCTGTTCGGGTGTGCCAGCCATCAGCACGCTGCCCTGGTTCATCACGGTGACCTGCTGCGAGAAACCCAGCACGCGGTCGATGTCGTGTTCCACGATCAGCACCGGGATGTTGGCGGCGATGATCTGCACCAGCCGCGAGACCCGTTCACGTTCGGCAGCGGCCAGGCCGGCCAGGGGTTCGTCCATCAGCAGCACCTGGGGCTTGGAGCCCAGGGCGATGCCCAGGTCCACCAGCCGTTGCCCGCCGTAGGAGAGGGCGCCGCCTTCGATGTCGTCGATGCCCTTGAGCCCGAGAAAGCGCATCAGTTCGGCGGTCTCGGCATGGATCTCGGGATAGCTGTCGATATCGCGCCACATGTTGTAGCGCGCCGCATGCCGCGCCTGCAGAGAGAGCCGCAGGTTTTCGTAGATCGACAGGCCCTTGAAGAGATTGGTGATCTGGAACGAGCGCGCCAGGCCGCGCTGGCAAATCTCGCTGGGCGGCAGGCCGTGGATGGGCTGGCCGTTGAGCAGCACGCTGCCGCCATGCGGGGCGAACATGCCGGAGATCAGGTTGAAGGTGGTGGTCTTGCCGGCGCCGTTGGGGCCGATCAGGGCGTGGATTTCACCTGCATGCAATGCGATCTGCGCATTCTTGACGGCCTGGATGCCGCCGAAGCGGATTTCGATGTCGCGGGCTTCCAGGACCACGCCCTGCCGGGGCGGCGGTTGCAGGAAGTCCGGCAGCGGCAGGCCATCGACGATCTGGCGCGCGCTCATCGCGGCGCCCACTTCGGCCGGCGGCTTGAGGCGGCGCAGCAGCTGGCGCCAGATGCCGACCAGTCCGGTGGGCGAGAACAGGATGAAACCGACGAAGGCCAGGCCGAACCAGAGCAGCCAGTTCTCGGTCCAGATCGACAGGCATTCGCGGAACAGGATGTAGAACAGCGCACCCAGCGCCGGCCCGAGGAAGCTGCGCATGCCACCGATCACCACCATCGCCAGCAGTTCGCCGGAGAAGGCCACCGAGGTCGGCTCGGCCGAGGCGAAGCGGTGGTGGAAGGCCAGCAGAGCACCGGCCAGGCCGGTGACGGTGGCCGAGATGATGAACATCTGCAGCTTGTAGACGATGGTGGCGTAGCCCTGGAAGCGCGCCCGCTGCTCGTTCTCGCGGATGGCAACGATGGTGTGGCCGAACGGCGAGCGGATCAGCCGGTGCAGACAGTAGAGCACGGCGAAGGCGATCAGGCTGACGAAGACCAGGTAGGCCAGCGACTGGTTCAGGTCGATACCGACGACCACTGGTCGCACGATCCCGCCCAGCCCCGATTCGCCGCCGGTGAAGTCGGTCCAGCGGAAGGCCACCGCGAAGGTCAGCGCCGACAGCGCCAGCGTGAGCAGCGAGAAATACACGCCGCGCCGGCGCAGGATCAAAAAGCCCACCAGTGCCGCGCAAACGGCGATGAAAGCGATGGTGAACAGCAGCGGCAGCACGATCTGGCCGGGGAACCAGTATTTCTGCGACAGCGCGGCGGCATAGGCGCCCACCCCGAACCACGCCCCGTGACCGAACGAGGTCAGGCCGGTATAGCCCACCAGCAGGTTCAAGCCCATGGCGGCAATGGCGTAGATGACCACGTCGGTGGCCGAGGTGGTGGTCAGGCCCAGCAGTGGCAGCAGCAGGGGCGTGATGACCAGCGCGGCGGCGCCGATCCACAGGGATTGGTGTTTCGGATTCATGGAGAGCATAGGGTTCATGGCCGCGGTCTCATTCGAAGCGTTCGATGCGCTCGCCCAACAGGCCGCGCGGACGGAAGATCAATACCAGCAGCATCAGCAGGTACATCGAGGCCTCGCCGGCCGGGGCGTAGAACTGGATGGTGATGCCGCGTACCACGCCCACCAGCACGGCGGCCAGCACCACGCCCCAGAAGCTGCCCAGGCCGCCGATGACCACCACCACGAAGGCGGCCGTCATGATCTCGGCCCCCATGGCCGGCTGCACCCCCGAGATCGGCGCGAACAGCACCCCGGCCAGCGCGGCCAGGCCGACGCCCAGCATGACGATGGCCGTCATGTAGGGCTGCAGGCGGATGCCCAGTACCGCCACCATGTCGGGCTTCTGCACGCCGGCACGCACCACGCGGCCGAAGGAGGTCTTGTTGAGCAGCAGCCAGATCAGCGTCAGCGCCACGATCACGATGGCCAGCATCAGCAGGCGATAGCGCGAGTACATGAAGTCACCCACCATGATCTGGCCCTTGAAGGCCGCCGGGATCGAAGCCGGGAGTGGCGATGCGCCCCACAGGATGCGGATCAGCTGTTCCGCCACCATCGACAGGCCGAAGGTCAGCAAGAGTCCCAGGATGGGATCGGCCGAATAGAAACGGCGCAGCAGGAAGCGTTCGAACAGGATGCCCAGCAGCGCCACCAGCAGCGGCGAGATGAAGACCGCGCCGGTGAACCCCAGATACTTGGTGATCTCCACGGCGAGATAGGCGCCGATGGCATAGAAGGCGCCGTGCGCCAGGTTGACGATACCGCCCAGGCTGAAGATCAGCGACAGCCCCAGCGCGATCAGCAGGTAGTAGCCGCCGACCAGCAATCCGTTGAGGATTTGTTCCAGCAGGAAAACGATTTGCATTGCAACTCCGGCCCGAGGCCTTGCGAAAGTGAGGCGACTGGCGGCCACGCCCGGGTCTCAGGCATGGCCGCGTGGCGGTGTGGTCCGGGGCAAGTTCAGCTGAACTTGCAGGCGTTTTCCTGCATGGTCGGGGCGATCGAATCCAGCGGTGCGTTCGGTCCCGGCACGGCCGCGCCCAGTTGCAGGAAGTCCCACTGATCCTTGGCGCGCCCCTTGGGTTTGGGCGAGAGGGTGTACATCTCCTGCATCAGCTGGTGGTCCCAGTCGCGATAGACGCCCTTGCGGCCCTTGAGGATGTCGATCTGGGCACCCTTCTCGAAGTAGTCGATCAGTTTCATGGTGTCCAGCGACTTGGTCTCGGCGATCGCCTGGGCGACCGAGCGGAAGCCCACGTATTCGCCCCAGGCCTGGTTCTCGGGCGGCTTGCCGTACTTCTTGATGAAGGCCGCCACGAAGGCCTTGGAGGAAGGACTGTCGACATCGTGGTGCCAGGTGGTGGGCCAGGTTCCGGCGAAGTTGTCCGCGCCAGCACCCCAGGCTGCCACGGTATCGAAGCCGAAGCCGGCGATGGGGAAGGGCAGGCCGAATTCGGAATACTGCTTGATGAAGTTGGTGATCTGGTTGCCGGCCAGGTTGGAGATCACCAGGTCCGGCTTGGCCTGGTGGATCTTGAGCAGGTAGGGGCTGAAGTCGGTGGCATCGGTGGGTACCAGTTCGTCGTTGGCAATCGTGCCGCCATTGGCGCCGACGAATGCCTTGGCGGTGCGCAGCAGGTCATGGCCGAAGGCATAGTCGGCGGTCAGGGCATACAGCTTCTTGCCCTTGATCAGGCCGTTCTGCAGCAGTTGCTGGCCACAGGCCTTGACGTAGGTGGAGTTGGCGGCCTCGATGTGGAACATGAACTTGTTGCAGCTCTTGCCGCGCAGCTCGTCGGAGTTGCAGCCGGTGTTCATGAAGAGCTTCTTGTTGCGCTGGGCGACCTGGGCGATGCCCAAGGCCGAGGCCGAGGAAATCTCGCCGATCAGCAGCGCCGCACCATCACGCTCCAGCAGGCGCTGTGCTTTGGAGGAGGCGGTGGGCGGATTGACCGAGTCTTCCGACAGCAGCGTCAGTTGGCGCCCCAGCAGGCCGCCGGCCTTGTTCTGTTCTTCCACGGCCAGGTTGATGCTCATGACCGCGTATTCGCCCATGGGACCGAGAAAGCCCGTGCGCGGCGTCAGGTGGCCGATGATGATCTTGTCGGACTGGGCGCGCACGATGGCCGGAAAGCCCATGGTCGTGGCGCCCGCGATGGCGGCAGCGCCGGCTTGCAGGATGCGGCGGCGGCGCGGGGAGGCGGGACTCGCAGTGCTGCTGGTGGTGCTGTCGTTGTTGTCGCTGTTGTCGTTGATGCCGTTGTTGCCGGACGTGCTCTGGTCTTGCTCCATGGTGCGATCCTCCTAAATATCCGGCGGGCGCCGGTGTCTCCTGGGAACTGCGTTCTTTGTATCGAGCAGGGTGACCGGGGCAGTGGACTGGGATGGCGGCCGTCGGTCGTGTTCGCAGCAACATGCGCAGCGGCCGGGTGGGCCAGCGCAGAGAACCGGAGATGGGCGAGGTGTGCAACGGCGAGCGGGCAGGGCAGGCAAGCCTGTCCTCACGAGGGGGATAGATGACGCAGGCGCTGTTGTCCGCGCTGTGCATGCATCCGGTGCAACTGTCTCCTGGTGGCCGTCACCGCTGCGGGCCGGCCACCGCCGCAAGACTGTTGGCTGTGGGGTGGCGCCGCGCTGATCCGATTTTTTGTTCTGCCGATGTCATTTATTTGACATGTGATCAAATGTATTCGATAGAATCGGTAGCGTCAACCGATCATGCAGGCAGCGAAATGGGTGACGGGATCAGGAACGGATAGCTGTCGTCCTCTCGCCAGTCGCCCCTTTAAGGCTGCATGCGGCCTGCCTTGAGCAGCATCGGTCAGCAATGTGAGGCGCGTCCGCGGCTTGTGCCGGAGTGCTCCTGGACAGTGCTCGCCGGAAGTGCTCCGCTATAATCCGCAAAAAATTTTCATCTATCGCCATGGACCAGACACTGATTGCCGACCTCTCCACCGTGCGCAAGATCCAGCACGCCACGCTGTCCGAGCGGGTCTATCAGGACCTGTGCGAACTGATCCAGGCCGGCCAGGTGCGGCCCGGCCAGAAGCTCACGCTCAAGGGTCTGGCCGATGCACTGGGGACCAGCCCCATGCCGGTACGCGAGGCAGTGCGTCAACTGGCCGCCGAGGGGGCGCTGGAAATCCTCCCCAACCGCGCCATGCGCGTGCCGCTGATGACCAAGGGCAAGTTCAGCGAACTGCTCAAGATACGGCTGGCGCTGGAGGGGCTGGCGGTGGAACACGCGGCCAGCCACATCCGCCCGGACGAGCTCGATGAAGTCGCCCGTCTGCACGAAACCCTGTCGGTGGAAATGCAGCGCAAGAAGCCCAATGTCGATGTGATCATCCGCTTGAACAAGGAACTGCATTTCGCCGCCTACCAGGGTTCGGGCATGTCGACCCTGGTGGACCTGATCGCCGGCCTGTGGCTGCAGGTGGGACCGGTGATCAACCTCGACCTGCGCGCCGGTTCGCGCCGCCTGGCCGAAGCGCCGGCCCTGAAGCATCATGCGATCCTGCTGGAAGGCCTGCGCGAGGCCTCGCCGCAAAAGGCGCGCAAGGGGCTGCAGGGTGACCTGCTGAGCGCAGCCGAGATGATCCTGGCCGGCGATGGCCTGCCGGACTGAAGCGCCGCGCCGGGGACGTTGAACGGAGGAAGCCAGCGCATGCGGCGCTGCGTCAAATTTGGCGGGGGTGGCTCAGGCTGTTGGTACAATGCCCACTTTCCGCCACTTCCCTTGCAGGCCTTATGGATATTCTCTTGTTCCTGGTCGATTTCATCGTCCACATCGACCGTCACCTGGCCGAGCTGGCCGCTTCCTACGGACCCTGGTTGTTCCTGATCCTGTTCCTGATCATCTTCTGTGAAACCGGCCTGGTGGTCACCCCCATCCTGCCCGGCGATTCACTGCTGTTCGTCACCGGCGCGCTGGCTGCCACCGGTGCCTACGATATCCATCTGATGCTACTGACCCTGATCGTGGCCGCCATCCTGGGAGACAGCACCAACTACCAGATCGGCAAGATGCTGGGCATCAAGGTGTTCGACAAGCCCAATTCGCGCATCTTCAAGAAGGAATACCTGGACAAGACCCATGCCTTCTTCGAAAAGCACGGCGGCAAGGCCATCATCATTGCCCGCTTCGCACCCATCGTGCGCACCTTCGCGCCCTTCGTGGCCGGCGTGGGCGCGATGACCTATCCGCGCTTCTTCCTCTACAACGTCATCGGCGGCATCGCCTGGGTGGCCAGCTTCGGCTATGCCGGCTACTTCTTCGGCAACCTGCCCATCGTGAAGCAGAACCTGAGCCTGTTGATCGTGGTGATCGTGATCCTGTCCATCCTGCCGGGGATCATTGAATACATCCGTCACAAGCGTCGTCCGGGCTGATCTGCGGTACGCAGATCCAGCTTCGGCGTCTCACAAAAAATGCTGCCCGGTCGATATCCGACCGGGCAGCATTTTTCTTTTTATCCACAGGAAATTTCAGTCGGCGTTGCGCCCGTACTGCACATCCGGTCGCAGCGGTGTCTTGCTGGAGGCAGCGCGCACGTATTGCGGCGGCCAGGCGATGTCTTCACGCAATTGCTGTGCTGCCTGCATGGGCCAGTAGGGGGCGCGCAAGAGTTCGCGCGCCAGCAGCACCAGGTCGGCCTGGCCGGTGCGCAGCACGTGTTCGGCCTGGATGGCGTCGGTGATCATGCCCACGGTACCGGTGGCGATACCGGCCTCGGCCTTGACGCGGGCGGCAAAGCCGGTCTGGTAACCGGGGCCGACCGGAATCGGCGCCGACGGCAGGTTGCCGCCACTGGAGACGTCCACCAGGTCCACACCCAGCTCGCGCAGGCGGGCGGCGAGGGCCACGGTGTCGTCCGGCGTCCAGCCGCCTTCGGCCCAGTCGGTGGCCGACAGGCGCACCAGCAGCGGCAGCTCGTCCGGCCAGACGGCACGGGTGGCGCGCACGGTTTCCAGCAGGAAGCGGATGCGGTTCTCGAAGGAGCCGCCATAGTGATCGCTGCGACGATTGCTCAGCGGGGACAGGAACTGGTGGCCCAGGTAGCCATGGGCGCCGTGCAGTTCGATCAGCTTGAAGCCGGCCGCATGGGCGCGTCGGGCGGCATCGGCGAAGGCCTGCACCAGGGCGGCGATGTCCTCGACACTGAGTGCCTGCGGTTCGGTGTAGCTGGTGTCGAAAGCCAGTGCGGACGGGGCCTGCGGCAGCCAGCCGCCCTCGGCCACGGCGACACTGCCGGCCGGGCCGTCCCAGGGTCGCAGGGAGCTGGCCTTGCGGCCGGCGTGCGCCAGTTGCACGCCCGGCACCGCGCCTTGCTGTTCGATGAAGCGGGTGATGCGGCGCAGAGGGGCGATGTGCTCGTCCTTCCAGATACCGAGGTCGGCCGCGGTGATGCGGCCTTCGGGGACCACCGCCGTGGCCTCCATGATGACCAGGCCGGCGCCGCCCACGGCGCGGCTGCCCAGGTGCACCAGGTGCCAGTCGTTGACGAAGCCATCCTCGGCCGAATACTGGCACATCGGCGACACCGCGATGCGATTGGGCAAGGTGATGCCGCGCAGGCTCAGCGGCGAAAACAATTGGCTACTCATGCGGAACTCCTGTCATGTCGATGGCGAACGAAATGCGCAGTCTAGGGGATTTCAGGATTTCGCGTCGGCCACCGCCCACTGGCTACTTCTGGGTCTCGAACTGCAGGGCCGCCAGGCTGGCGTAGAGACCGTCGCGGGCCACCAGTTCGGCATGGGTGCCGGTCTCGACGATACGGCCGTGCTCCAGCACGATGATGCGGTCAGCGCGCTGCACCGTGGCCAGGCGGTGCGCGATGACCAGGGTGGTGCGTCCCACCATGGCGGCTTCCAGTGCGCTTTGCACCAGCCGTTCGGATTCGGCGTCGAGGGCGCTGGTGGCCTCGTCCAGCAACAGCAGCGGCGGGTTCTTCAACAGTGCGCGGGCGATGGCGATGCGCTGGCGCTGGCCGCCGGACAGGCGCACGCCGCGTTCTCCCAGGAAGCACTGATAGCCCTGAGGCAGACGTTCGATGAATTCGTGGGCGGCGGCCATCTGGGCGGCGGCAATCACTTCCGCATCGCTGGCACCGGGCCGGCCGAAGCGGATGTTTTCCATGGCATTGGCCGAGAAGATGACGGTGTCCTGCGGCACGATGCCGATGGCGTTGCGCAGGTCCTGCAGGGTGAGGTAGCGGATGTCCACGCCATCGAGGTGGATGCTGCCCTGCTGCGGATCGTAGAAGCGCAACAGCAACTGGAACAGCGTGGTCTTGCCTGCGCCGGAAGGGCCGACCACGGCGACTGTTTCACCTGGCCGCACATCGAGCGAGAACCCTGCCAGCGAGGCATGCTCCGGGCGCGACGGATAGTGGAAGTCGAGCTCGGCGATGTGCAGGGCCGCGCCGTTGGCGGTGCGCGGTGGCAGTTTTTCCGGCAGCAGCACAGACTGCACCGGTGAGTGGGCGGCCAGCAGGTCGAGCAGGCGCTCGGTGGCGCCGGCAGCGCGCTGGGTGTCGCCCATCACTTCCGAGAGCGCGCCGAGGGAGCCCGCCACCAGCGAGGCATAGAGGATGAACTGGCCGAGTTCGCCGCCGCTCATGCTGCCGCGCATGACCGCGTGCGCGCCCAGCCATAGCACGAAGACGATGGCGCCGAACACCAGCAGGATGGCCACCACCGTCAGCAGCGAGCGGGCGCGGATGCGTTCCATGGCGGTTTCGAAGGCGCGCTCCACCGACTGGCCGAAGCGGCGCGCTTCGATTTCCTCATGGGTGAAGGCCTGTACCGTCGGCATGGCGTTGAGGATTTCGCCGGCCATGGCCGAGGCATCGGCCACGCGGTCCTGCGAAGCGCGCGAGAGCTTGCGCACGCGCCGGCCGTAGAACACGATGGGCAGGACCACGGCAGCCAGCATGACGATGATGATCGAGGTCAGCCGGGCGCTGGTGATGAAGAGCATGCTCATGCCACCCAGGAACAGCAGGATATTGCGCAGGGCCATCGAGATGCTGGTGCCGACCAGGGTCTGGATGAGGGTGGTGTCGGTGGTCAGGCGCGAGAGCACTTCACCGGTCTTGGTGGTTTCGAAGAACTCCGGGCTCTGCGTGACAACGTGGGCATAGACGGCGCTGCGCAGGTCGGCCGTAACGCGTTCACCCAGCCACGACACCATGTAGAAGCGCAGCGCGGTGGCCACGCCCAGCACGCAGGCCACGCCGAACAGGGCCAGGAAATAGAGATTGATGTGGGCGGCGCTACCGGCCGCGCCTGTGCCGGCCGCACCTGGGCCGGCCGCACCGAAACCCAGATCGATCATCTGCTTGAAGGCGTAGGGCACCGCCAGGGTCGCCGCAGCGGCCACCAGCAAGGCCAGGCCGGCCAGCAGGAACTGTTTCTTGTAGGGCGCGAGAAAAGGCAGCAGGCCGCGCAGCGCCGCCAGCGCCGACTTGCGCGCCGTGGCGCTGGCCTGGCGGGTGTCTGGATCGGTGTCGGCGGACTGGGTCGGGTGTGCGGAATGGGTAAGCGAAGGCGGCGGCGTGGAAGACATGGACAGGGATCAGGGGTTAGGGGCCAGCGCGCTGGAGGGATAACACTTGGGACCGTGGGCAACGATCCTGTTGCCATCGGGCTACCTCGGTGGGCGGGCGAAAATCTCATTGCCGCGTTGAACCACCGCGCTGCGCCCTAGTCGGAACAGGCATCAGTATAGACAGTCCCGGGACAGCCCCGAGGATAGCCCCGGCAGCCCCGGACGATCTGACAAAGTGTATCGCAAAGTTGTCCGTCAGCCATTGCCTGACCGCCCCGGCCTGTTACAGTACCCAAGCCGGTAGCGCCCATCCGCAGAGAAGCAGCATCCACCCACCGTCATTGGCAAGGAGATACGCTTGGCCCAACCCGCACTGATCCCCACATGCTGGGATAGCTCCGATTCCGATATTTGTGCCGACCACCGGCAGCCCCGTGCAGAAGCCAGTAGCGGGCACTGTAGCCAGCCCGGCGCCGAACTGGTGGCCGGGCTCAGCGCCCGTGAAGCGTACATCTCGCCGAAGTATTTCTACGATGCCCTGGGCAGCAAGCTGTTCGAAGCCATCTGCGATCTGCCGGAGTATTATCCGACCCGCACCGAGGCGGCCATCTATGCCTCCCATCAGGACGCCATGGCGGCAGCAGTCGGTACCGGCTGTACCCTGATCGACCTGGGCGCCGGCAACTGCGCCAAGGCGGCGTCGCTGTTCGGGGCGTTGCAGCCACGGCAGTACGTGCCGGTGGATATTTCCACCGACTTCCTGCACCAGTCGGTGCAGGGCTTGCAGCGTCGTTTCCCGGATATCCCGATGCAGCCGCTGGCGATGGATTTTTCCTCGACGCTGACACTGCCGCCGGAAGTGAATGCGCAACAGCGGCTGTTCTTCTATCCCGGTTCGTCGTTGGGTAATTTCGATCCACAGCAGGCGCTGGCCTTCCTGCGTCGTGTACGGTCGGCGCTGCCGAGCGAAGAGGGTGGCATCCTGATCGGGCTGGACCTGGTCAAGGACACGCACGTGCTGGAAGCCGCCTATGACGACGCCCTGGGCGTAACGGCGGCATTCAACCTGAACGTACTCAAGCACGTCAACGAGCTCATCGGTGCCGATTTCAATGCACGGGACTGGCGCCATGTGGCTTTCTACAATGCCCGCTTCCAGCGCATCGAAATGCACCTGGAGGCCAGGCGCGACCTCATCGTCCGCTGGCCCGGCGCGCGCCGTACCTTCCGTCAGGGCGAGCGCATCCATACCGAGTACAGCCACAAGTTCAGCGAGCAGGACATCCTGGGCCTGCTGGAGCAGGCCGGTTTCGGCGGCTGCCGGATGTGGTTCGATGCGCGGCGCTGGTTTGCGGTGTGTTACGCCCAGGCGCGCTGAAGAGCGCGTTGAGCCCCATCCCTTGAATTTCAGGTTTTTTGCAGGAGAGCGGATGCCCTCAGTCCTTACTACCCTGGACCCGTCCATGCGGCAGCTTGCCCCGGAATCCGCGGCGGCGGCCACCGCCGCCACCATCGATGCCGTGATCGACGCTGCCGTCCAGCAACTCAACCATCGCCCGCGCGAAAGGCTGGGCGACCGCTACCGTCGCCTGCGCCGTCAGTCGCAGCTGATCGCCGAGCCTCTGTCGGCCGAGGATTGTTGCGTGCAGGCCATGCCCGACGCCAGTCCGATCAAGTGGCATCTGGCGCATACCACGTGGTTCTTCGAGACCTTTTTGCTGGAGCGTTTCCAGTCCGGTTTTGCGCCATTCCATCCGCAGTTCCGCATGCTCTTCAATTCCTACTACGAGGGCGTGGGCGCAAAATTCCCGCGCCCGCAGCGTGGACTGTTGACCCGGCCGGCGCTGGAGGAAGTGATGGCCTATCGGGCCCAGGTGGACGAACGCATGCTGTTGCTGATCGATGCGCTGGAGGCCGATGGCGCTGATCCGGACACGGGGTCGCAGCAGGCCCAGCTGAAGGATTTCCTGGCCCTGCTGGAGCTGGGCATGCAGCATGAGCAGCAGCACCAGGAGCTGATGCTGACCGACATCAAGGTGCTGTTGTCGATCAATCCGCTGCAGCCGGCCTACCAGCCACTGCCGGCCAGCATGCAGTTGAACGATCCGGTTGAGCTGGAATTGCAATGGCACCGCATCGACGCCGGCGTGGTGGAGATCGGTCATGCCGGCAGCGGCTTCTGCTTCGATAACGAGACGCCGCGCCATCGCCAGTTCGTCGAGGCTTATCAGTGCGCGTCGCGGCTGGTCAACAATGCCGAATACCTGGCCTTTGTCGAGGCCGGCGGCTATGAGGACGCCAGCTTGTGGCTGTCCGAGGGATGGGAGTGGAAGAAGCAGCAGGACCTGAACCATCCGCTCTATTGGCGTCCCGCCGGAAACGGGCGATGGCGTGAGTTCACCGAGTATGGTCTGCAGCCGCTGCAACCGCATCGTGCCGTCGTGCACCTGTCGTATTACGAAGCCGACGCCTATGCCCGCTGGGCCGGGGCGCGTTTGCTGACCGAAGCCGAGTGGGAGCACGCGGCGGCCCGTCTGCAGGGCCAGGGGCGCGAGTTCTTCGGGGTGGCCTGGCAGTGGACCAGCAGCAGCTATGCGCCGTATCCCGGCTTTGCTGCGGCACCGGGCGCGGTGGGCGAGTACAACGGCAAGTTCATGGTCAACCAGTACGTACTGCGGGGATCGTCATCGGCCACGCCGCTCAATCATGCCCGGCTGACCTACCGCAACTTCTTTCCCGCCACGGCGCGCTGGCAGGTCAGCGGCATCAGGCTGGCACGCCAGGCCTGATACCGCGCTCGGCGGCGGATTTAGAAGGTCTCCCACTCGTCCGACTTTTCTTCCTTGTGGCTGGCGGGCAGGGCCGGCCGGGCGGTGGACGCCGTTGATGTCGCGGGACGGGCCGGCAGGGCCTTGGTCGGGCTTGCTGCGGCTGCCACCGGCGGCGCCTTGCACGCGGCAGTGGCCGGGATACTGCGCGGGGCACTGCGCATTTCCGGCGCTGCGCCCAGCTCATCCAGACGGAACACGCTGACCAGTTCCAGCAGACGCTGGGCCTGATCCTGCAGCGCCTGGGCCGCTGCGGCGGCTTCTTCCACCAGGGCGGCGTTCTGCTGCGTGGTGTTGTCCATCTGCATGATGGCCTGGTTGACCTGTTCGATGCCGTCGCTCTGCTCCCGCGTGGCGGCCGAAATCTCGCCGACGATGTGGCTGACCTGCTCGATGCTGTGGACCACCTCATCCATGGTGCTGCCGGCCTGTGCCACCAGCTCGGTCCCGGAGGAGACCTGGCTGACCGAGTCGTTGATCAGCGCCTTGATTTCCTTGGCGGCGGTGGCTGAACGCTGCGCCAGTCCGCGCACTTCGGAGGCCACCACGGCAAAGCCACGGCCCTGTTCGCCGGCGCGCGCCGCTTCCACGGCGGCATTGAGCGCCAGGATGTTGGTCTGGAAGGCAATGCCGTCGATGACTGAGATGATGTCGACGATCTTGCGCGAGGAGTCGTTGATGGCACCCATGGTCTGCACCACCTGCTTGACGGCCTGGCCGCCCTGGTTGGCCACTTGCGTGGCGGTGCCGGCGAGCTCGCTGGATTTGCGGGTGTGGTCGGCGTTCTGCTTGACGCTGGAGGTCAGTTGTTCCAGCGAAGAGGCCGTCTCTTCCAGGGCGCTGGCCTGTTCCTCGGTGCGCGAAGAGAGGTCGAGGTTGCCAGTGGCGATCTGGGTCGAGGCGGTGACCATGGAGTCGGTGCCGCGTCGCACTTCGAGGACGATGGCCTTGAGCTTCTGGTTCATCGCCGCCAGTGCGTGCAGCAGGCGGCCGGTCTCGTCGGTGGAGTGGGCGTCGATCACGGCGGTCAGGTCGCCGGCGGCGACGGTCTCGGCCACTTCGACGGCACGGCTGAGCGGCCGGGTGATGCTGCGTGAGATGGTCCAGGCGATGAAGGCGGCGAACAGGGCCGAGGCCAGACCGGAGACCAGCATGATCAGGCGCGTGGTGTTGTAGGCGGCTTCGGCGTCGGTGACCGACTTGTCCATCATCTTTTGCTGGGTGTCGGCCAGGTTGTCCAGTTCACCGAAGTAGGCTTTCTGCAACGCGCCGACCTTGCTGATGAGCAGTTCGATGGCGGCATCGCGCTGGCCCTTGGCATTGAGTGCCTCGACCTCCCTGCGCTGGGCGGCATATTCGTCCCGCGCCTTCATGACCTTGGCCAGTTGCGCGCGGGCCGCAGGATTGACCAGCATCCCGTCGAGGTCCTTCAGGTGCGCCGTGACCTGCAGCGAGAGATCGTTCACGACCGCCTGTTCCCGCGTCGCCTGCTCGGGACTATTGGTCAGCAACTGGTTGCGTACGGCGATGGCGACGTCGTCGATCTTGCCGGAGATGGTGTTGATGAGGGCGATCTTCTTGTAGCGGTCGTTGACCACCAGATCGAGTGCCTTGTTGATGTCACCCAGCCGGATCAGGCCCAGGGTGACGATGGCGGCGATCACGAGGATCAGGACCGAAAAGGCGAAGGCCAGGCGTGTGGCAATGCTGAGGTTACTGAAGCGCATTATTTTCCCCCCGAAAAATGTGATTGCGACTTGTCTTTAAATACTGAGAACTGGTGTGATGACCAGTCATTGATCATAAGCCAGTTACGTGAAACGAGAACCTTCTCGTCACGTAAATTCATGACGGAACATCTGTCCTCGCTGCAACATCAGCCGGCCGGCAATTCAAGCTGCAAGGCCGTGCGGGGGGACGCGGTCTTGCGGCGATCGGTGCCGCTGACCTCAGGCAGCGCGTGGCTGACTCAGGACAGCGGCGTAGCGTAGCACGAACAGCAGGAAGGCCAGTGACCAGCAGGCAGCAGATATCGTCAGGAGGAAGTTGCCCGAGATGAACGTTGCTGCAATGCGACAGCTCGCCGCCGCACTGATGGCTGCATAGATGGCGACGGTGCTGCGGTCGGCGCGCAGGGCACGGCCGGTATGCCCCAGCGATACCCGCGTCATCACCCCCAGCACCATGCTGCCCATGGCACCGGCTGTGAGCGCGTGGATGGCGCCGATTTCCAGCGTCGGCAGCGCCACCAGGCTCAGGCCCAGCATGGCCACGCCGGCGATCAGCCACAGATAGGCCAGGTGCAGCACGGCCAGCAGCGGTTCGGCCAGGGTGGCATGGCCGCGCCAGCCCAGCAGCCTGGCCAGGTTCAGCGCCGCCGCCAGTAACAGCAGGGCACCTACGGCAGTGGCGCGGGGCAGGCAGGCCCAGGCCAGTAGCGTGGCGTGCAGGCTGGCGGTGGCGGCCATGCCGAGCCAGCGACGGCTGGTGACTTGAAGCGGGCTGCGGTAGGCCGTGAGCCAGTTGCGCGTGAAGGCCGGGATGATGCGCGCACCGATCACTGACATCAGGATGCAGACCGCCACCAGTGCCAGGCGCCAGTCCAGGCCCGTGGGCAGATCCACGCCGCCGACGCGCAGGTACATCAGCAGGTCGGCCACGCCCAGCAGGGCCACGGGGAGTGGCATGGGCAGGTTGCGGCGGTTGCGGGCGGCGATGATGTCGCGCCAGGCCACGGTGCACAGGGCCAGCGGAAACAGCAGTTCAGCCAGCGCTGCCAGCCACAGTGGCAGCAGCGCGGAAACGGTGCCGACCACGCGGCCCAGCAGCCACAGGCCGGCCAATACCGCGAGCAGGGTGCCACATACCGGAGTGCGGCCGGTCCAGTTGGGGATGGCAGTGAGCAGGAAGCCGGCGATGGCGGCCATGATCCAGCCAAACAGCATTTCGTGGATGTGCCAGCTCAGGGCATCGAAATGGGTGGGCAAGACCACGTGACCGTGCAGGATGCCGATCCACAGCACCATGCACAGGGCCGCCCACAGGCTGCCGGCCAGGAAGAAGGGCCGAAATCCCAGCGAGAACAGGGCCGGAGGGGTGTTTGCAGGACCCGGCTTGGACGATGTGGGGGCTGACGAGCGGACGCTGATCTGGATCATGGGATGTCCCGAGGTTGGCGGCCGACGGCATGGGAGTGCGGCGGCCTGAGCGGGGCATTCTAGGTCGGCAGCCGGGACTTGCCTTTGCGATGAAACAAAGGGGGATGCTTTGCCACGGCAATGTGCCGTGCGCGGAGAGAACGCGGGTGGGATGGGGAGAGAGAAGACTGAAAAGGGAGACCGCACGAAACAACGCCGACCTGTAGGTCGGCGTTGGAAGCTTACGCTCACGGGGACAGGCCGGGATCGCCGGCGCTGCTCCGTTTTCAGGCAGCCTTGGCTTGCGAGGAGCCGGCCTGGTTGGCGCTCTCGTTGATGGCGATCTGGCGGTTCACGGCAGACAGCACGGCCTTGAAGGAAGCGGTGACGATGTTGGCGTCGATGCCCACGCCGAAACCGGTCGGGGCTTCGTTCAGGCGCAGTTCGATGTAGCTGGCGGCCTTGGCGTCGGCGCCGGCACCGATGGCGTGTTCATGGAAGTCCATCAGCTTGATGTCCAGGCCCAGGGCATGCACGAAGGCATCGATGGGGCCGTTGCCGCTGCCGCGCACGGTGACCGGCTGGCCATTGCGCACGATGTCGACTTCGATGTTGATCGACTCGGCCTTGGCCGTGTCTTCCGACATGCGGTGGGCGCGGTAGACATAGGGCTCGCTGCGCTCCAGGTATTCACGCTGGAAGATGGCGTGGATGTCGGAGGCAGCGATTTCCTTGCCGGTGGCATCGGCCTCGCGCTGGATGGCGCGCGAGAATTCGATCTGCAGGCGGCGCGGCAGGGCCAGGCCGTATTCCTGTTCCAGCAGGTAGGCCATGCCGCCCTTGCCGGACTGGCTGTTGACGCGGATGACCGCATCGTAGCTGCGGCCCAGGTCGGCCGGGTCGATCGGCAGGTAGGGGACTTCCCAGATGGCGTCGGGCTGCTGCTTGGCGAAGCCCTTCTTGATGGCGTCCTGGTGCGAGCCGGAGAAGGCGGTGAAGACCAGGTCGCCCACATACGGGTGACGCGGGTGCACCGGGATCTGGTTGCACTCTTCCACCACCTGGCGCACCACGTCGATGTCGGAGAAGTCCAGACCCGGGTTCACGCCCTGGGTGTACAGGTTCAGGGCCAGCGTGACCAGGTCGACGTTGCCGGTGCGTTCGCCGTTGCCGAACAGGCAGCCTTCGACGCGGTCGGCGCCGGCCATCACGGCCAGTTCGGCCGAGGCCACGGCGGTGCCGCGATCATTGTGCGGGTGCACCGAGATGATGGCGCTGTCGCGGTGCTTCAGGTTGCGGCACATCCACTCGATCTGGTCGGCGTAGACGTTGGGGGTGGCGCACTCGACGGTGGAGGGCAGGTTCAGGATGATCTTGCGATTGGGCGTGGCACCCCAGGTTTCGCAGACGGCGTCGCAGATGTCCTTGGAGAAGTCCAGTTCGGTGGTGCTGAAGGATTCCGGCGAATACTCGAAGCGCCACTCGGTGCCGGGACGCGCATCGGTCAGTTCCTTGACCAGCCTGGTGCCGGTGACGGCGATGTTCTTGATCTCGTCGCGCGACATGTTGAAGACGATCTTGCGGAAGGCCGGCGCCACCGAGTTGTACAGGTGGACGATGGCCTTCTTGGCGCCTTCCAGCGATTCCACGGTGCGGCGGATCAGTTCTTCACGCGACTGGGTCAGCACGATGATGGTGACGTCGTCGGGGATGCGGTTTTCGACGATGAGCTTGCGAACGAAGTCGAAGTCGGTCTGCGAGGCCGAGGGGAAGCCCACTTCGATTTCCTTCAGGCCGGTCTTCAACAGCAGTTCGAAGAAACGCAGCTTGCGCTCGGCGTTCATCGGTTCGATCAGGGCCTGATTGCCATCGCGCAGGTCGGTGCTCATCCAGATCGGCGGGGTGTCGATCACCTTGCTGGGCCAGGTGCGATCCGGCAGGTCGATGGCGGGGAAGGGACGGTATTTGGCGGCGGGGTTGTTCAACATCATGATGGACCTCTAAGTCTGAAGAATGCGGGGAATGCGGAAATGCTTCAATGCGTCAGATGTGGCGGATCGGGTTGCCTGGCTGCCACGGGCGCGTGGCCAGACAACCCGTCATAGAGCCAGAGGCGGCATCTCCTGCCGCGCGCAGGTCGGCTGGCATGCTTGCCGGCGCGGAGTGTGGATGGTCCTGGTGTTCGAATGCATGATCGCTTCGCCTGATGCGGCTGCGACGTCGGCTTGGTACAGCTTGCGCGTCACTGCCTGGTTTTACTGCCGGTATTGCTGGATTTGATTGGGTTTGCCGGATCGCGTGACATCAGCGGGAACGGCAGGAACTGCGGATTTTAGCGCGAGGCTAGTAGTAGCGACACCGATAGCAACGCTAGCAGGGCGCTGGCGCTGTTGTGGCGTAGGGAGAAGTTTGCTGCGGAAGTCATCTGAGCAATGTAGAAGATTGGCCGCAAGCTTGTCAAGCGCTATCTGCCAGAGCAGAGGAAAAGCCAGGTAAATCCCTGCCGGAGTGAAATAAATTTGTTGCTACAATCGTCTGATAAATGACCCGAAGGTCATTTATATTCATGCGGCGGGCCGCAAACGGTGGTGCGGATGGAACGCCGCTGCCTGATTGCGCTCCAACGCAAGCCCTGCAATGGCGCCACCATGCCCGTCAGCTGCCCTTGCAGAAACCATAACAACAGCACCCGCCCGCGGGACCATCCTCATCCATGCAGAAACGCCCGGACCTGATCGTTTGCGAAGAATGCGACGCCGTCTACCAGCGCATGCCGCTCGGGGAGCGCGAGATCGCCCGTTGCCTGCGCTGCGGGGGCGAGCTTGAGCGCGATACCGGCAAGCGCCTGCAGCACCTGCTGCCGCTGACGGTGGGCGCGCTGATCCTGTTCGTGATCGCCAATGTCTTCCCCATCGTGACCATCGAACTGCAGGGCCTGTCCAGCCAGACCACCCTGATCGGCGCGGTGATCGCGCTCACCCGTGATGGCATGTCGGAAGTGGCGCTGCTGGTGCTGGCCACGACCCTGCTGTTCCCGCTGATCCAGCTGGGCGTGCTGCTTTACCTGTTGCTGCCGGCGGCGCGTGCGACCCGGCCGCCCGGTTTCGTGCTGCTGCTGCGACTGATGCAGGCAGCGCGGCCGTGGGGCATGATCGAAGTCTTCATGCTGGGCATCCTGGTGGCGCTGATCAAGCTGTCCAACATGGCCGAGGTGATTCCCGGCCCGGCGCTGTGGTCCTTCGGTGGCCTGACGGTGCTGCTGACGGTGGTGGTGTCGTTCAATCCGCGCTATCTGTGGCATCTGTGGGAGCAGCAGCAGGCCGAGCAGTTCGGTGACCAGGGAGCAGGCGCATGAGCCGCGTCCATGAGCCTGCCAGCGCCACCCTGGCCGAAGATGAAGACCTGCCGGTGGCGGACGCCGCCTCGCAGGGCGTCATCGGCTGCCACCACTGCGGCACGGTCTGGCAAGGCGCCACCGAGCACGAACACTGCGGCGTCTGCCACGCGCCGCTGCACGTGCGCAAGATCGACAGTCTCACCCGCACCTGGGCGCTGCTGATTGCGGCCTGCATCATGTACATCCCGGCCAACATGATGCCGGTGATGGTCACCAGTACGCTGCTGGATGAACAGCGCGACACCATCCTCTCCGGCGTCATCTATTTCTGGACCTCGGGCGAATGGGGACTGGCGCTGGTGGTCTTCGTGGCCAGTTTCCTGGTGCCGCTGTTCAAGCTGGTGGCGCTGGGCATCCTGGTCATCTCGGCGCGCCGCCGCAGCCGCTGGCAGCGCCTGCAACGGGCCAAGCTGTATCGCCTGGTCGAAGCCATCGGGCGTTGGTCCATGCTGGACGTGTTCGTGGTCTCGGTGCTGACCGGGCTGGTCAAGATCCACGGTTTCGCCAACGTCCACGCCGGCATCGGCATTGCCGCCTTCGGTGCGGTGGTGGTGCTGACCATGCTGGCCTCGCTCTCCTTTGATCCACGCCTGATCTGGGACGATGCCACCCCGATTTCAACTGTCAACAAGAAACAGGAACCCGCATGACCCCACCTGACACCCCGCAGGACAAACCGGCGCTGCTGCAGCCCCGGCGCACGCGCCAGCGCAACTGGCTGCCCTCGCTGGTCTGGCTCATTCCCATCATCGCGGCCATCGTCGGGCTGACGCTGGTGGCCAAGATCCTGGTCGAGCGTGGCCCGGTGGTCACGGTCAGCTTCCGCTCGGCCGAGGGCCTGGAAGCCGGCAAGACCAAGGTCAAGTACAAGGATGTGGAAATCGGCCAGGTACAGACCCTGAAGCTGGCCGCCGACCGCTCGCACGTGCTGGTGGGCATCCAGCTCAACCAGGAGGCCTCCGCCTTCAACGCCGAAGACACGCGTTTCTGGGTGGTGCGCCCGCGCATCGCCGCCTCCGGCATCTCGGGGCTGGGTACCTTGCTCTCGGGCGCCTATATCGGTGCCGATGCCGGTGTCTCGGAAGAGACCAAGAAGGAATTCGTCGGCCTGGAGCAGCCGCCCATCGTCACGCGGGATGCCTCGGGTCGCCAGTTCGTGCTGCATACGGACGACCTGGGCTCGCTCGATATCGGTTCCCCCATCTTCTACCGGCGTATCAAGGTGGGTCAGGTGGTGGCCTATGATCTCGATTCGGATGGACGTGGCGTGACCCTGCGCATCTTCGTCAATGCCCCCTACGACAAGTTCGTCACCCAGGCTTCGCGCTTCTGGCATGCCAGCGGCTTCAACATGGAACTCAATGCCAGCGGCTTCAAGCTGCATACCCAGGCGCTGTCGACGGTGGTGCTGGGGGGCATCGCCTTCCGTGACCGCGATGAAGATCGCGTCAGTGCACCGGCCAAGGAAGGTTCTGAATATCCGTTGGTCGAAGACGAAAGCGCTGCCATGAAGGAGCCCGATGGCGTGCCGCAGACGGCCTTGCTGTATTTCGACCAGTCCCTGCGTGGCCTGCAGCCGGGCGCCACCGTCGATTTCCGTGGCGTGGTGCTGGGCGAGGTCAAGAGCATCGGCGTCGAGTACGACCGCGAGCGCCGCGAATTCCGCATGCCGGTACTGGTGCAGATCTATCCGGACCGCCTCGGCCGCCGCTTCCACGAAGAGACCGGCGAGGAGCGCCGCTCCAATGCGCAACTGCTGCGCCTGCTGGTCAAGCGCGGCCTGCGCGCCCAGCTGCGCAACGGCAACCTCCTGACCGGCCAGTTGTACGTGGCGATCGACTTCTTCCCCAAGGCCAAACCGGCGCAGATCGATCCTGAAAAAGTGCCGCTGGAGTTGCCGACCATCCCGGGCAGCCTGGACGCATTGCAGCAGCAGCTCTCGGATATCGCCGGCAAGCTCTCCAAGGTACCGTTCGACGAGATCGGTCGCGATCTGCAGACCACCCTGAAGACCTTGAACAAGACCTTGTCGACCGCCGAGCAGACCGCTGCGCGCATCAATAACGACATCGCGCCCGAGATGCAGGCCGCCATGAAGGACGCCCGCAAGACCCTCAATGCGGCCGAGCGCACCTTGTCCGACGACGCGCCCCTGCAGCAGGACATTCGCCAGACCATGCAGGAACTGTCCAAGGCCGCGGCCTCGATCCGCGTCTTGACCGATTACCTGCAACAGCATCCGGAATCGCTGATCCGGGGCAAACAGGAGCCATGATGCACAACAGGAACAGCCTCTCTCCCAAGACCCTGGCCGCGGCCGCCCTGGTGGCGTCACTGCTGGCCGCTTGCGGCAGTTCGCCGCCCGCGACGTTCTATACCCTGGCCAGCCCGGCCGACAGCGCGCCGGCGGTACGCACCGCCAGCCAGGGGCCGCAGACCTTCATCGAGGTGATGCCGGTGGCGGTGCCCGACCGCCTGGCCCGTCCGCAACTGGTGGTGCGCAGCGATGCCACCCGACTGGAGGTGCTGGAACAGGACCGCTGGTCCTCGCCCTTCAACAATGAGTTGCGCGATGCCCTGGCCGCCGGCGTGGCCGCGCGCCTGGGCGCCATCGACGTCTCGCGGGGCGGTCGCCCGGCTGACCAGGCCAGCTATCGGATCAATGTCGAGCTACGCGACTTCGATGCGGCCCGCGGTGGACGCGTCCAGGCCGCCTTCGGCTGGACCATCACCCGATCCGACGACCGCCGCAGCGGCGCCTGTCGCCTGACGGTCGTGGAGCCGGTCAGCGGTGGCGCCAATGCCGACGTGGTCGCCGCCACCCAGAAGGCCGTCACGCAGGCAGCGCAGGCGATTGCCGATGGCGTACGTGCTTTGCAGACGGGGCAGGGTGGGCAGTGTTCGAGTTAGGGCCTGTTCACATAAATCTCGCAGATTTGGTGTGAACAGGCCCTAGCATCTCTGACAATGGCCGGAATAGCTCACCCCGCTGCGGTGCTTGTGTAGAATCAGGGTCGGAGGGAATTCATCAAGTCGGGACACACCGATGTAGCTGAAGGTGATCCCGTGCCGACGATCAGTACGTTTTATGGACTTGTGATTCAGATGTTTTACCGAGATCATTCGCCTCCGCATTTTCATGTGCGCTATGCCGAGTACAAGGCGGTGATCGACCTCAAAAAATTGCTGCTTATTGAAGGGGAGTTACCCCGGAGAGCGCTGCAGCTTGTGCTGGATTGGGCAGAATTGCATCAGATAGAACTGATGGAAGACTGGATGCTTTGCCAGGACTTGAAGGCACCCAAGCCGATTGCGCCATTGGAGTGATGACATGGAATGGGACGTGATTGAAGTCAGTATTTCCGGCGAATATGCGTTACAGGTTCGCTTCAGCGATGGAGTGGCAGGCGGGGTCAGATTCCTCCCCAGTTTCTTCCGGGGCGTCTTCGCGCCGCTGCGAGATCAGGAACAGTTCCGGCGGGTCCAGGTCGTCGATGGCGTCGTGACCTGGCCGGGTGATCTCGATCTGGCGCCGGATGCCATGCATGAGGAAATCAGGCGCCATGGCCAATGGCTGCTTGCCTGAAACGGTGACGATTCTGTCACCCAAGAAAAAGCCGCTTCCTCGGAAGCGGCTTTTCAACATCTCAAGACCGGTCAGCGATCAGTAGCGATCAACGATCACCGTAGGAGCGACGCGGGCCGTCGGCGCGGAAGCCGCCACCGTTGTTACCCTTGTAGCCACCGCCAGCACCGCCTTCGCGACGCGGACCACCGGCCGGCTTGGCGCCGCCGAAGCTGCGACCTTCGCGGTTGCCGCTGTAGCCGCCGCCTTCGCGATTGCCACCGAAGCCACCTTCACGGTTGCCGCCTTCGCGGTGACCGCCGAAACCACCTTCGCGATGACCGCCGCCTTCACGGTTGCCGGCGCCGTAGCGCGGGCCGTTGTTGCTGCGGCCGTCGCCCGGACGCCAGCCACCCGGCTTGCGCGGGCTGCGCGGTGCAGCCGACTTCTTCGGTTCGAAACCTTCCACCACATCGACCGGGATGGTCTGCTTGGTGAAGCGCTCGATGCGCTTGACCTGCATGCCTTCAGCGTGATTGACCAGCGAGATGGCCACGCCATTGCGGCCGGCACGACCGGTACGACCGATACGGTGCACGTAGTCTTCGGCGAACTTGGGCAGATCGTAGTTGAACACGTGGGTGATGCCCGGCACGTCGATGCCGCGGGCGGCCACGTCGGTGGCCACCAGCATGCGCACCTGACCGCGGCGCAGGCTGTTCAGGGTACGGTTACGGGCGCCCTGGTGCATGTCGCCATGCAGTGCGGCGGCAGCGAAACCGGCGATGTTCAGGCGATCGGCAATGGTGTCGGCGTCACGCTTGGTGGCGGTGAAGATCACGGCCTGGTCGATGCTGGTGTCGCGCAGCAGGTGATCCAGCAGGCGATTCTTGTGCGACAGGTCATCCACGAAGTGCACGCGCTGCATGATGTTTTCATGACGGGTCGACGAGCTGGCGATCTGGATGGTCAGCGGGTTGTTGGTGATGCGCTTGGCCATGTTGCCGACGACGCCGTCCAGCGTGGCCGAGAACAGCATGGTCTGGCGGGTGGTCGGGGTAGCGGCGACGATCTTTTCGATGTCGTCGATGAAACCCATGTCCAGCATACGGTCAGCTTCGTCCAGCACCAGGATCTGCAGCTGCGAGAAATCGATCTTGCCCGATTCCATGTGGTCGATCAGACGACCCGGGGTGGCCACCAGGATTTCAGGATTGCGCGACAGCAGTTGCATCTGCTTCGGGTAGGGCATGCCGCCCAGGATCGACACCACGCGCACACGGCGCATGTAGGAGCCGTACTTGTCGGTGGCGGTGGTCACTTGCAGGGCCAGTTCGCGGGTCGGGGTCAGCACCAGCATCTTCGGCTGTGCCGGCTGGTAACGCGGACGCTCGCCACGGGCACGGGTGGCCTGACGTTCCTGGTTGGGCGTACGGGCTGCCTGCGGCGCTTGCGGCAGGTCTGCCAGCTGGTGCAGCGAGGGCAGCATGAAAGCGGCGGTCTTGCCCGAACCGGTCTGCGAGGACACCAGCAGATCCTGGCCGCTGATGGCGGCGGGGATGGCTTTTTCCTGGACCGGGGTCGGGGAGGTATAGCCTGCTTCGGTCAGGGCTTTGATGATCGAAGGGTTCAGGCCGAGTGCTTCAAAAGTCATAATCTCTTTCGTGAATGTGATACGCCAGGCACGAGACGGGCGCACGCAAGCGCGCCGGACATCGAGTGTCTGAACGAAAAAAAGCAACGCCAACCGACGAAATGACTATGAAAAATACAAAGAAATTTCGGCACAAAAGCTTTGCGCCGGGACGGCATCATCAAGGGATGCCAGGGGCGGGGGGCTTTTACGGGGAACTTGTCGTTATGACAGGTAAGGCTTGCGAAGCTGCTTGGGCGAATCTGGCTGGAAATCCTGGAGGCCAGGGTTCACATCCGATTCGCCTGTGCATCGGTTATTGCAATGCACAAGGCGAATCATACAGTAAAACATCGAAATTAGCACCAAAGGTTTTCGATAACTGTCTTTTATTTGTGGATGAGGCTTGCTTATTCCGCCATTCCGCCAACTACGCGCGAAAAGCCGCCGTCCACGTAGGTGATTTCACCGGTAATGCCCGAGGCCAGATCGGAGAGCAGGAAGGCCGAGGCATTGCCGACGTCTTCGATGGTCACATTGCGGCGCAGCGGGGCAGTGGCAGCCACGGCACCCAGGATCTTGCCGAAGCCCTTGATGCCGCTGGCGGCCAGGGTCTTGATCGGACCGGCGGAGACGCCGTTGACGCGCACGCCCTTGGGGCCGAGCGATTCGGCCAGGTAGCGCACCGACGCCTCCAGCGAGGCCTTGGCCAGGCCCATGGTGTTGTAGTTGGGGACCACGCGCTCCGAGCCCAGATAGGTCAGGGTCAGCAGGGCGGCGTTGGGCGACAGCAGCGGCAGGGCGGCCTTGGCCATGGCCGGGAAGCTGTAGGCCGAGATGTCGTGGGCGATCTTGAAGCCTTCGCGCGAGAAGCCTTCCAGGAAGTCGCCGGCGATGGCGTCGGCCGGGGCGAAGCCGATGGCGTGGACCAGGCCGTCCAGCTGGCTCCAGGACTTGCCCAGGTCGGCGAACAAGGCATTGATCTGCTCATCGCTGCCGACGTCGCAGTCGAAGATCAGCTTGCTGTCGAACTCTTCGGCGAACTTGGTGATGCGGTCCTTGAAGCGCTCACCGACGTAGGTGAAGGCCAGTTCGGCGCCTTCGCGCTTGCACGCCTGGGCGATGCCGTAGGCGATGGAACGGTTGGACAGCAAGCCGGTGATCAGAATTTTTTTGCCTTGCAGAAATGCCATGATGACTCCGTATGGTCCGCCGCGTCCTGCGTAGGGCCGCCTGGCAGGCGGGCGCGCGGGGCGGCCGATGGTGATGGCGACGGTCGCATCGTGCGGCCACCGCGCTGGAACAGACCCGGATTGTAGGGGCTTGCGGCAGGCGCGGCAACCTTTGCCGGGCGTTCGCATTGCGCAGCCATGCTATGAACTTAGTTGCTTTAATTGCTTCCCTGTAATCGTTCCTCTATTTACAATGCCCCGGAACAAAATCGTTTCCAGGCCGGTGGGCACGGGACTTGCCTGCCCCCAGACATCAACGCCCGCGACAGCGCAGACAGACAACCGCATGGTCAAGCCCCTGAAGACATCCCGGATTTTCCTTTCCTCCCTGCTGGCCGCCACGCTGGCTTACGCTGCTCCGGCCCACGCCGAGCATGCCTTTTCGCTGTACGACACGCCCAAGTATCCGGCCGGCTTCAGCCATTTCGACTACGTCAATGTAGATGCGCCACGTCGCGGCACGCTCTATCTGGCCAACCCCGACCGCCGCACCAGCTTCGACAAGTTCAATCCCTTGTCCTTGAAGGGCGTGGCCGCCGCCGGGCTGGACCAGCTGATGTTCGAGACCCTGGCCGTCTCTTCCGCCGACGAGGTTGCGACCGTCTATGGCTTGCTGGCCGACGACATGAAGTTGGCGCCGGATCGCATGTCCATGACCTTCCACTTGAATCCCAAGGCGCGCTTCAACAATGGCGACAAGGTCACGGCCGAGGATGTGAAGTATTCCTACGACACTATCCTGGCCAAGGGTGCGCCGCAATTCAAATCGGTCTTTGCCGATGTGAAGGATTGCGTAGTGGTCGATGCGGCGACGGTGCGCTTCGACTTCGCCAGCAGCAACCATGAACTGCCGCTGATCGTAGGCAGCGTGCCGGTGTTCTCCAAGAAATGGGCGCAGGGCACCCCCTTCGACCAGATCCAGCTGACCCCGCCCATCAGCACCGGCCCCTACGTGATCGAGAGCTACGACACCGGCCGCAGCATCACCTACCGCCGCAATCCCGACTACTGGGGCAAGGAGGTGCCGGCACGGCGCGGCATGTTCAACTTCGAGCGCATCGTCTACCGTTTCTACAAGGATGACCTGGCGCGGCTGGAGGCCTTCAAGGCCGGCGAGTTCGACGTGGTGGTGGAGTACAGCGCCAAGAACTGGGCGCGCAGCTATACCGGCCCGCAGTTCCGCGACGGCCGCATCATCAAGAAGGAATTCAAGCACTCCAATGGTGCCGGCATGCAGGGTTTCGTGATGAACCTGCGGCGCGACCAGTTCAAGGATGTGCGTGTGCGCCAGGCCATCGGGCTGGCGCTGGACTATGAATGGATGAACCGCCAGCTGTTCTACGGCCAGTACACCCGCATCTACTCCTTCTTCAACAACAGTCAGCTGGCTGCCACCGGAGAGCCGCAGGGTGACGAGCTGGCCTTGCTGAAGTCGCTGCAGGCCAAGGGCCTGAAGATCGATCCGGCGGTGTTCGGCCCGGCACCCGTCCCGCCCTCGACCAATCCGCCCGCCTCGCTGCGCGTCAACCTGCGCCAGGCCCGCGAACTGCTGGCCCAGGCCGGCTGGGTCTATCGCGATGGCGCGGTACGCAATGCCCAGGGCGTGGCGCTGTCCTTCGAGATCCTGGATGACCAGAGCTCCATGTCGCGCGTCATCAGCGTGTTTGCGCGCAACCTGCGCACGCTGGGCATCGATGTGGTCCAGCGCAGCGCCGACTACGCGCTGGTGGCCAAGCGCATGGAAGACTTCGACTTCGACATGACCAGCATCCGCTTCCCCGACACCAGCAGTCCGGGCAATGAACTGTTCGACATGTTCGGTTCCAAGGCGGCTGATGAAAAGGGCTCCAACAATGCCTGGGGCCTGAAGGACCCGCTGGTGGACCAACTGGTGCAGGCCGTAGTGGCGGCCGATACCCGGGTCCGGCTGACTGCCGCGGCGCGGGCGCTGGACCGGGTGCTGCTGCACAAGTACATCGTGGTGCCGCACTGGTATTCGTCCACCCATCGCATCGCCTACCAGAACCGCTTCGGCATCCCGCAGGTGGCGCCGCTGTATTACCAGGCCGATCCCTATGTGATCAGCACCTGGTGGGAAGAGAAGGGGCGTTGAAGATGAAGCACGCAATGATGTCCGGCCAGGCCGGTCTTGAACGAGGATGCCTGCAGTCATGAATATCTGGTCCTACATTTTGAAGCGGGTGCTGTTGATGATCCCCACGCTCTTCGGCGTGGTTGCCATCACCTTTGCCGTGATCCAGTTCGTTCCGGGTGGCCCGGTGGAACAGGCCATGCTGGAGATGAAAGGGCGTGGCGGCGGCGGTGAAGCCTCCGGCGCTGGCGCCGCCAGCGGGGCCTCGGCCTATCGCGGCCGGCAGGGCATCGACGAACAACGCATCGAGGAAATCAAGAAACTCTACGGTTTCGACAAGCCCCCGGTAGAGCGCTTCTGGAGCATGCTCAAGGGCTTCCTCACCTTCGACCTGGGCAAGAGCTTCTACCACCATGGCGATGTCTGGACCCTGGTCAAATCCAAGCTGCCGGTCTCCATCAGCATCGGCCTGTGGACCTTCTTCCTGAGTTACCTGATCTCGGTGCCGCTGGGTATCGCCAAGGCGGTGCGCGAGGGCAGCCGTTTCGATGTCGCCACCACCGGCCTGGTGCTGGTCGGCTATTCCATTCCCGGTTTCGTGCTGGGGGTGTTCCTGCTGGTGGTGTTCGCCGGTGGCAGTTTCGTGCAGTGGTTCCCGCTGCGGGGGCTGACCTCGGACAACTGGGCCAGCCTGTCGCTGGTGGGCAAGGTCACCGACTATCTCTGGCATATCACGCTGCCGGTGGCGGCCTCGGTGATCGGCGCCTTTGCGGTCATCACCATGCTGACCCGCAATACCTTCCTCGAAGAAATCCGCAAGCAGTATGTGTTGACCGCGCGCGCCAAGGGATTGTCCGAGCGCAAGGTGCTCTACAAGCACGTTTTCCGCAACGCCCTGATTCCGCTGGTGACCGGTTTCCCCTCGGCCTTCATCGCTTCCTTCTTTGCCGGCAGCCTCTTGATCGAGACCTTGTTCTCGCTGGACGGCATGGGTCTGCTGGCCTATGAATCGGCGATCCGGCGAGACTATCCGGTGGTGATGGGCACGCTCTATCTGTTCACGCTCATCGGCCTGGTGGTCAAGCTGCTGGGCGACCTCTGCTATGTGTGGGCCGACCCGCGCGTTCAATTCGAAAGCCTGGCGAAATGAGCATGACCCCTTCCTTGGCCCCGTCCATCTCGCCCAGCCGCCGCATCTGGCTGCGCTTTTGCGCCGACCGTACCGGTTACTGGAGCCTGGTGCTGTTTTCCATCCTGTTCGTGCTGAGCCTGGGCGCGGAACTGATCTCCAACGACAAGCCGCTGGTGGCCAGCTACCAGGGCAAGCTGATGTTCCCGATGCTGCAGGATTATTCGGACAAGAGCTTCGGTGGCGATTTCGATTCGCCGGCCGACTATCTCGATCCCTTCATCGAGCAGCAATTCCACAAGGATGGCAACTGGGTCATCTACCCGCCCAATCGCTACAGCTACAACACGCTGAACTACTTCGCAAAGCAGCCCAACCCGGCCGAACCCTCCGGCGAGAACTGGCTGGGTACCGATGATCGCGGACGCGATGTGTTTGCCCGGCTGCTCTACGGCTTCCGGGTGTCGGTACTGTTCGGCATGGCGCTGACCTTCATCGGCGTGGTGCTGGGTGTGGCCGCAGGTGCCGTGCAGGGTTATTTCGCCGGCCGCACCGACCTGATCACGCAGCGCCTGCTGGAAATCTGGGGCTCCATGCCGGAGCTCTACCTGCTGATCATCTTTTCCTCGATCTTCCAGCCCAGCCTGGGGCTGCTGCTGGTGTTGCTGTCGCTGTTCGGCTGGATGAGCCTGTCGGATTACGTGCGCGCCGATTTCCTGCGCAACCGCAATCTCGAATACGTGCAGGCCGCCCGCGCCCTGGGCTTGCCGGACCGCCTGATCATCTGGCGTCACGTCCTGCCCAATAGCATGACCACGGTGGTGACCTTCCTGCCCTTCCGCATGAGTGCGGCCATCCTGGCACTGACCAGCCTGGACTTCCTCGGCCTGGGCGTGCCACCTTCCACACCCAGCCTGGGCGAGCTGCTGGCGCAGGGAAAGAACAATCTCGATGCGTGGTGGATCGCGCTGTCCACCTTCGTGGTGCTGACCGTGACCCTGCTGCTGCTGACCAATATCGGCAATGCCCTGCGCAATGCCCTGGATGTGCGGAGGAAGGCATGAGCGCGCCCCTGCTGGAAGTGAAGGACCTGACGGTGCGCTTCGGCGACGCCGTGGTGGTGGACCGCGTCAGTTTTTTCATTGCCCCTGGCGAGAAGTTCGCGCTGGTGGGGGAGTCGGGTTCCGGCAAGACCGTCTCCTCGCTGGCGGTGCTGCAACTGAACCAGGATGCGCGCTATGAAGGCAGCATCCTGCTCGACGGTCAGGACGTGCTGCAAAAGAGCGAGCGCCAGATGCAACGGGTGCGCGGCAACGACGTGGCGATGATCTTCCAGGAGCCGATGACGGCCGTGAACCCGCTCTTCACCATCGGCAACCAGATCGCCGAGGTGTTGATGCACCACGAAGCCATCGACGCCCGCGAGGCCGCCCGGCGCGCCGTGGCCCTGCTGGAAAAGACCGGCATCCCGGAACCGGCGCGCCGGGCGCTGTCCTATCCGCACGAACTCTCGGGCGGCCAGCGCCAGCGCGCCATGATCGCCATGGCCCTGGCCTGCAAGCCCAAGCTGCTCATTGCCGATGAACCGACCACGGCACTGGATGTGACCATCCAGGTGCAGATCCTGGCCCTGCTGAACCAGTTGCAGCGCGAGGAAAACATGGCCGTGCTGATCATTTCGCACGACTTGAACCTGGTGCGCCATTTCGCCGACCGCGTCGGCGTGATGGAGAAAGGCAAACTGGTGGAAAGCGCCAGCGTGGCCGAACTGTTCGCCAACCCCCAGCAACCGTACACGCGCAAGCTGTTGCAAAGCCGGCCTCAGCGCAACGCCGCCGATGTCGCCGCCGACGCACCTGTCGTGTTGCAGGCCGAGAAATTGCGCTGCACCTACCAGATCAAGCAGGGCTGGTTCGCCAAGCGCGCCTTCCATGCGGTCGATGGCATCGACCTGCAATTGCGGCGCGGCGAGACCATCGGCATCGTCGGTGAATCCGGTTCCGGCAAGTCCACGCTGGGCATGGCCCTGCTGCGGCTGTCGGCAGCCAGCGTGGCGGGCAGCATCCGTTTTGACGGCGTGCCCATCTCCGAACGCAGCAGTCGCGACCTGCGGCCCTTGCGCGCGCGCATGCAGGTGGTATTCCAGGACCCGTTCGCCTCGCTCTCGCCACGCCGTACCGTGGAGCAGATCGTCGGAGAAGGTCTGGCCCTGCATCATCCCGGCCAGAGCCTCGAACAGCAGCGCCAGGCGATCGTCGCCGCGCTGGAAGAGGTGGGCCTGACGGCGGCCGTGCTGGAACGTTATCCCCACGAATTCTCCGGCGGCCAACGCCAGCGCATCGCCATTGCCCGCGCGCTGGTGCTGCAGCCGGAACTGCTGCTGCTGGATGAGCCGACCTCGGCGCTGGATGTGACCGTGCAGCAGCAGGTACTGCAACTACTGGCCGACCTGCAGCGCCGACATGGCCTGGCCTATCTCTTCATCACCCACGACCTGGCAGTGGTACAGGCCATGGCGCATCAGGTGATCGTGATGAAGGACGGCAAGGTGGTCGAGAGCGGTGATACCGCCGAGGTGCTGCAACGACCGAAGCAGGAATACACGCGCCGCCTGGTGGCGGCCGCCACCTACGCCGAAGCGGCGGGCTGACGCGCGATCACTCCCCAAAAAGAAAACCCGAAGTCCGGATCAGCTCCGGGGCTTCGGGTTCATACGGACTACCGTTGTTTTTCTTTTCTCGTGCTTGAGGCGCGTTTTTGTTATGGGCGGTCAAGCCGCCCGGGTCTCCTCCGGCATCCTCCGGATCATTGCTTGCGTGCGCCGTTGCCCGAGGCTAGGGTGAGCGGCTTGCCGGCCACCTTGCGGGCCGGCGCCGGCGCGGCCTTGCGTACCGGTGCCTTGGCGGCAGCGACCTGGCGGCGTACCGGTGCGGCACGATGATTGGCGGCGACCCGTGTGGGCGCGGCATGCGCGGCCACATTGGGGACCTGCAACTGCAGGCTCTGGCCGGCGGCCAGGGTGTCGCGCTTCAAGCCATTCCATTCCTTGATCTGTGCCACGCTCACACGATAGCGGCCGGCGATGCCGGCCAGGGTGTCGCGCTTGCCGGCCTTGACGTAGATGCGGCGGGTTTCCGGCGCATCCGGGGCAATGGCCAGGCGGGCGTTGTCGGCGATTTCCGGGGTCAGGTCGGTATCGAGCGCAGCGGTTTCCTCGGTCTTGGGCACGAGGATGGTGGAGCCGGCCTTGAGAACCATGCGCGGCGGAATCTGGTTGACGCTGCGGATCACTTCAGGGGTCGTGCCGAACTTGCTGGCGATGGTCTCGATGCGCTCGCGGGCGCTGGAGACGGTGTGCGCGGTCCAGGTCGAGAAGGCCTGCGTCCACTTGGACATGTTGGCCTTGAACTTCTCGGCGTTGCTTTCCGGCAGGAGGATCTTGGTGTCTTCGCCGCCGATGATGACCGGGCGGTTGAACTGCGGATTGAGCGCCTTGAATTCATCCAGCGACAGTTCGGCCAGTTGGGCGGCGACCTTCACGTCGATGTTGCGGGTCTTGCCGATGGTCACGAAGTAGGGCTGGTTATCGACCTTGGGCAGGGCGATATCGAAGCTGGCCGGGTTGGCGATGATGTTCTTGACCGCCTGCAGCTTGGGTACGTAGTTGCGGGTCTCGTTGGGCATCTGCGCCGACAGGGTGTTGAAGTCGATCGGCAGGCCGGCGGCCAGGTTGCGGTTCACGGCACGCTGCACCGAGCCTTCGCCCCAGTTATAGGCGGCCAGTGCCAGTTGCCAGTCGCCGAACATGCCGTAGAGCTTCTGCAGGTAGGTCAGCGCCGCATCGGTCGAGGCCAGCACGTCGCGGCGCTCGTCGGTGAACATGTTCTGCTTGAGGTTGTAGTCGCGCCCGGTGGAGGGGATGAACTGCCACATGCCGGCTGCCTTGGCGGTAGACAGGGCCTCCGGATTGAAGGCCGATTCGATGAAGGGCAGCAGCGCCAGTTCGGTCGGCATGCCGCGCTTTTCCAGTTCCTGCACCACATGGAACAGATAGCGTGAAGCGCGCACCGTGGTGCGCTGGATGTAGTCGGGACGGGAGCTGTACCACTGGGTCTGGCTCTCCACCAGCGCATTGTCCAGATCAGGAATCCCGAAGCCCTTGCGAATGCGTGTCCAGATGTCGATGTCGTTCATCCCCGGCAGGGCATTGCCGGCCAGTTCGGGATTGATCGCATTGAAGGGAGCGGGGTAGATCGAGATATCGTTGGCGTAGGAGAGCAGCGGGGTGCCAGCGCAGAACAGGGCGGCAATGGCAAGTTGTTTCAAAGTACGCTGCATGTGGGCGATATCCTGTGCCAGAGGCAAAAGTTTGCGTGCGGCGCTTCCGTTGCAGAGCTGTGATTGAAGCTCGACACCTCCTGCCGGCGGGATCCGGATCAGTCCGATCACGGTCGCGTGCAGGTTGACGGTAATGCAAGGTCGGAAGCTGCGAGTTTCCCCGGCGTGGTGCAGGGAGGACACCGGTTCGTAAAAAATCGTAAAAACGCTGGTGCCCACATTGGGGAATTGGAGGAGTGTACGGAAGACCCTTTTTCGCAGTCAAGTAAAAATTGGTGCCTGTTACAAAGCCAAGTCCTTGATTTGAAGGGAATTGCGCCCTAATTTTCCCCCAACGTCGGTCTATCTGTAGGTATTTTTCCATTCGCGCAGCGCCGCAAAGCTACTAACTTCGTCCAACTGCGTCAAACGGCCGGCCTTCTGCAAGGATTGCTGGATTTCCGGCGAGCTCGCCCGCAGGAAGGGATTGGTCTCGCGCTCCAGCCCGATGGTGCTGGGCACGGTTGGCAGACCTTGCTCACGGCGGGCGCGCTCGCGCACGATGCGCGCCGCCAGCTCGGCATTGCCCGGTTCCACCTCGGCGGCGAACTTCAGGTTCGACAGGGTGTACTCGTGGGCGCAGTAGACCTGGGTGGTGGCGGGCAGGTCGGCCAGTTTCCCGAGGGAATCCAGCATCTGCTGCGGACTGCCCTCGAACAGCCGGCCGCATCCGCCGGCAAAGAGCGTATCGCCGCAGAAGAGCATCTGCTGCTGGGCAGTGTAATAGGCGATGTGACCCAGGGTATGACCCGGCACCTCGATGACCTCCAGTTGCAAGCCCAGTGCGGCGATGTTGACCTGTTCGTTCCCGTGCAGCGGGACGGTGATCCCCTTGATGCGGGATTGTTCACGTGCTGGACCATAGACCGGAACGACAGGGAAGTCGTCGCTGACCGCCTGCCTTGCCAGCTCGACCACGCCGCCGACATGGTCAGCATGATGATGAGTCAGTAGAATAGCGGCCAACGTCAGGCCTTCGGCCTGCAATGCGGCCAGTACGGGCGTGGCATCGCCGGGATCGACCACGGCGGCGTAGCGCCCGTCGTGGATGATCCACAGGTAGTTGTCGTCGAACGCCGGTACGGCCAGGACGTCCAATGAAGTTTTCTGATCTGCTTGAGCTGGCTTGGCTGGCTGGGTCATGAGGCGCGAAAGAAGAGATGGCTGACAAGGCTGAACATGCCCACAATGCTGGCAATCCCGAAATTATAGACCTGGCCACCTGGTTGCAGACGCCCATCGGCAATTACCTGCGCCAGTGGGAGCAGCACCATCTCAATGCCTTGACGGCCGACATCTTCGGTTTCAACGCGGTGCAGATCGGCTCTCCCCAGATCCACGCCCTGCAGGCCAACCGCATGCCGTATCGCTGGCTGGCCGACAAGCACATGCCGGTGGAAGGTCAATCCGAGCTGGAAGTGCCGCAGGTCGTCACCCCCGACTTCGGCGAACTGCCCTTCGCCACCCAGAGCCTGGACCTGGTGGTGCTGCCGCACGTACTGGAGTTCGCCGCCGAGCCGCACCAGGTATTGCGCGAGGTGGAGCGCGTGCTGATTCCGGAAGGGCAGGTCATCATCTGCGGCTTCAACCCCAGCAGCCTGTGGGGCATGCGCCAGGCAGCGGGGCGCCTGACCGGCGCGCACTTCCTGCCGCAGGACGGCGAATTCATCCGCCTGCCGCGCCTGAAGGACTGGCTCAAGCTGCTGAACATGGAAGTCAATCGCGGCCACTTCGGCTGTTACGCCCCGCCCTGCGAGACCAGCCAGTGGCTGGAGCGCTTCGGCTTCATGGAAAAGGCGGGCGACCGCTGGTGGCCCTACTTCGGTGCGGTCTATATCGTGCAGGCGATCAAGCGCGTCCCCGGCATGCGCCTGATCGGCCCGGCCCTGCAGCGGCAGAAACTGAAGGCGCCGCGTGGCGTGCCGGTGACCAACCGCATCCACAAGACTGACTGACACCGACAAAACCGGCCGGCGCTGCGCGATCAGGTATCATCGCGGCCCGCCCACCCGAGCAAATAGATGGAAGAGCATGGACAAAGTAGAGATTTATTCCGATGGCGCCTGCAAGGGCAATCCTGGTCGTGGCGGCTGGGGCGCGTTGCTGGTGGCTGGTGGACAGGAGAAGGAAATCTTTGGTGGCGAGCCCAATACCACCAATAACCGCATGGAGCTGATGGCAGTGATCCAGGCGCTCAATGCCCTGAAGCGCCCCTGCGAAGTCGTGGTGCATACCGACAGCCAGTACGTGCAGAAGGGCATCAGCGAGTGGATCCACGGCTGGAAGGCACGCGGCTGGAAGACCGCCAGCAAGGAACCGGTCAAGAACGCCGACCTGTGGCAGGCCCTGGATGCCGCCCAGCAGCAGCACCAGGTGGAATGGCGCTGGGTACGCGGCCACAACGGCCACGCCGGCAATGAGCGCGCTGACCAACTGGCCAACCGCGGTGTGGACAGCATCCGGTAGACGGCCCTCCTTCGATTTGCAGTTCATTCGTATCAGCGTCAATAGCAGCATCAACACCAGCAGGAGCAAGCATGCGTCAGATCATTCTCGATACCGAAACCACGGGCCTTTCGCCGCGCAACGGCAACCGCATCCTGGAAATCGGTTGCGTGGAAGTGCTCAACCGTCAGTTGTCGGGCAAGAACCTGCACTTCTACATCAACCCCGAGCGTGACTCCGAAGAAGGTGCGCTGGCCGTCCACGGCCTGACCACCGAATTCCTGGCCGACAAGCCGACCTTCAAGCAGATCGCCGCCGAGTTCCTGGACTACGTGCGCGGCGCCCAGATCATCATCCACAACGCCCCCTTCGACGTCGGCTTCCTCGATGCCGAACTGGCGCTGCTGGGCTTGCCGCCCTTCAAGGAGCACATCGCCGACGTGGTGGACTCGCTGCAGATGGCCAAGGAGCTGCACCCCGGTCGTCGCAATTCGCTCGATGCGCTGTGCGACCGCTATGGCATTTCCAACGCCCACCGCGTCCTGCACGGCGCCTTGCTGGATGCGGAATTGCTGGCCGAGGTCTACCTCTCCATGACGCGAGGCCAGAACTCGCTGACCATGGACCTGGGCACGGAGGAAGAAGTCAGCGCCGGTGACGGAAAGCTGGAACTGGCCCCGCTGTCCGAGGTGATCGTGCTGGCCGCCAGCGAAGACGAACTGGCCCTGCACGAAGATGTGCTCAATCAGCTGGACAAGGAAGTCCGCGGCAGTTGTGTCTGGCGCTTCGAACCGCCACCACCCGAGGCTGCCGCTGAAGCCGCCTGAGCAGGCGAAGCTGCTCACAGAATGTGGCCGGACTGCCTGCAGGATTTTGCATGGCGATAAAAATGAAGAATTATTTACGAAGCGCTTGCGCATCGTGAAAAAGATTGGCATAATCTTGTCTCTCGATTGGTGCTGCAGTAAAAAGCCGGTCAGGTACGGAAGGTTAGCTCAGTGGTAGAGCACTGCATTCACACTGCAGGGGTCGCAAGTTCAAACCTTGCACTTTCCACCAAAATTCAGAAAAGCCCGCCTTGTGCGGGCTTTTCGCATTTCTCCGGCATAAAAATGAATTTCTTTGATCGAACGGAGGCCGAAAAGACACCGTTCGGAACCCATGACCTGTTTTCGGATATCAGTACGGTGATGGTGTGGAGTCTGCCATTGTGTGGTTTTCTCTTTCACGCGTAGATCCTTTGTTCAGGATTTTCTGAAGAGGCGGCTCATGCCGGAGATGTATCGTGCGCGAACGATACTACCGCCGCAGTCTTTATCTGGAAGAAGAGTTGCGCGTCGCGTGCAATCTATCCAGTGCTTCCTTTTGAATTTTTTCAAACCTGGGCATTAGATTGGCCATCACACCCTCCATCGATTGTGTCGATGCCTGTATCACCACAGGCATTTTCTGGATCACAGCGCGTCCTGTCTCGCTCTTGTAGAAGACCAGCATGTCATCGATTTCCTTTTGCGTGAACGTCCGACGATAGGTGCCGATAATGGAAGGCTCCAGCTTTTCCCAACGCAGTTCGCTGGAGAGCATGGCCGCTATCTGTGACTGCATGTCGTCCAGAATTTGCTTCTGTTGCGATGTCATTGATTGACCCTTGGTCATCTGCGCGAAGTTGGTACGCATCAACGCATGCAGGTTTTGCATGGTCGTATCCATCATTGACGAAGCGTTAGTTATCTTCATCAGTTCTGCAATGGATGCATCGCTGGGCTGTGCGCGCTGGGCCAACGCAGGACTCAGGGATGTCGAGAGTATGAATAGGATGAGCAGGATATTTTTCACGACATTTTCCTTTGAATGAATTGTGAGCGAATCGTGGTTCTCTGCAGGCATTGAGCAAGCGAGGCGCGATAGAAAGGCGCACATTCTAGGGCATGGGTGGTGGCGTAGTAGCGCCTATGAATGATCAGATCAAATTAGAACCAAAATTCCGAAACAATCCGAGACATGCCTCCTGGATTGCCGTGGGGCCAGTGCATTAAGGGGCGAAGGCCTTTCACTCGCTCAGAGTGACATCAGCGAGATCAGAAGGGCGACTTGCACTTTTCGCTAATTTCAGAGCAGCGTGCCTCGCACGGTCTGTCCGTTTTCTCCCTTCCGATTTCCATTGCCGATTTTCATTACCGATTTATCGCCTCCATTTCCCAATACGTTAAGCTAGCGGGCATTCGGAAAGCACAAGGAAACGAACCCTCATGCACGACATCATCTGCCCCCACTGCGGCAAAGCCTTCAAGATCGACGAAGCCGGCTATGCCGACATCCTCAAGCAGGTCCGTGACAGCGCCTTCGAGCAGCAATTGCATGAACGGCTGGAACTGGCCGAGCAGGACAAGCGCAACGCCATCGAACTGGCCAGCGCCCGCGCCGAGGGCGAGCTGCAGAAGGCCGCCGCCGTCCGTGATGCCGAAATCCAGGAATTGAAGGCCCGCCTGGAGGCTGGTGAACTCGCCCAGAAGATGGCCGTGGCCGAGGCCATGGCCAATGTGGAAAAGGAACGTGACCGGCTGGCCCATGACCTGGAGCAGGCGAAAAAGGAAAAGCTGTCCGACCTGCAACTGGCCGAGGCCCGCCTGGCCCAGCAACTGCAGCAGACCGTCAGCGAAAAGGATGCCGAGATCCAGGCGCTCAAAGCCAGGATGGAATCCATTGCCATCACCCAGAAACTGGCCGTCAACGAAGCGGTCGGCGTGGTGGAAAAAGAGCGTGATGAACTCAAGAGCAGCCTGGTGCGCGCCGAACTGGAAAAGCAGCTGGCCGAGAAATCATTGAAGGACAAGTACGAAACCCAGATCAAGGACCGCGAAGACATGATCGAGCGCCTGCGCGACATGAAGGCGCGGCTCTCCACCAAGATGGTCGGTGAAACCCTGGAGCAGCACTGCGAGACCGAGTTCAATCGTATCCGTGCCACTGCCTTCCCGCGCGCCTACTTCGAGAAGGACAACGATGCCCGCAGCGGCAGCAAGGGCGACTACATCTTCCGCGATACGGACGAGGCGGGTACCGAGATCGTCTCCATCATGTTCGAGATGAAGAACGAGAGCGATCGTACCGCCACCAAGAACCGCAACGAGGACTTCCTCAAGGAACTGGACAAGGACCGCCAGGAAAAAGGCTGCGAATACGCTGTCCTGGTCTCTCTGCTGGAACCCGAGAGCGAGCTGTACAACACCGGCATCGTCGATGTCTTCCACCGCTACCCGAAGATGTACGTGGTCCGTCCGCAGTTCTTCATTCCCATCATCACCCTGCTCAGGAATGCTGCACTCAATTCCTTGAAGTATAAGACCGAGCTGGCGCTGGTGAAGGCACAGAACATCGACATTACCAACTTCGAATCCGAACTCGATACCTTCAAGGCCGCCTTCGCCAAGAACTACGACCTGGCGTCGCGTCGCTTCCAGACCGCGATAGAGGAAATCGACAAGTCCATCGACCACCTGCAGAAGACCAAGGAAGCCCTGCTCGGCACCGATCGCAACCTGCGCCTGGCCAACGACAAGGCGCAGGATGTCACGATCAAGCGACTCACGCGTGGCAATCCGACCATGGCGGGGAAGTTTGCCGATCTCAAGAAAGAGACGCCTGACGGGCAGTGATGTGGGCGACATTGAGGACCTTGTGACAAGATCAAAAAAAGCTGATTTATTCTTCGGGCATCGATGTAAGCAGGCTTATCCGCGATGACGGAAATCCCTGGCGCGTCGCGGTATGACGAGGTGTCACTGTCCATGCTTCGGTCTTGTTCGCCACCGCTGGTCTGACGTGAGGAAATCAACATCGCGCCACACGCAGTCGCGTCACCGTGATACGGGGGGGCTGCTTGCGGGTCCTGTTGCCGGGCTGTAAGGCAAATTGCCCCGTGTACTTGGGCAGATACTTGCACAATCGTTCAAGACTCTCCTTTTTTTTCGTTACAGACTTCTACCGTCTGAGTGACGGGGTGTATCCCCTTGAAGACGATCTCGTGAGGAGGGAAGTTCATGCCTACCAATGCAAGTAAAGCAGCTACAAGTGGAATTGTCGCCGGTACGGTGGATGCGGTGGTCGGCTGGGGAGCGCGGCGTTGTGAACGCCAGCAATGTGATTCAACATCACTTATGCGATCAATACTGAAAGCACTAGACGTTGATCGTGAAGTCCAATGTCAGGTGTTGTCATGAAGCTCGGCACGTATCTTTCGGAAGAGATGCGAAGAGTTGTTTTGCGGTCCCTTCTACGTACATTACCGACAGCTTTAACAGTTGTTCCGATTGCCATGCTCTGTGGCGTACTCGCATCCCAGTCTGGCTGGGGCTTGATAGATACGCTCCTCTTCAGTGCTTTCGGTTTCTCGGGAAGTGGCCAGCTTGCATTGCTGCCATTGGCTGAGCAGGGAATTGGCTTTCTTACGATGCTGTTGATGGCTGCGTCGATTAACAGTCGCTATATTCCGATCGCGTTTGCTACCGCGCATCGCTTGCCGTCGGGGAAAATTTCCCGAGCGCTTATGGCCCATATTTTGGGCGATGAAGCCTACGTGGTAGAAAAAGAAAATGACACCATGCTATCAGTCATGGTGATTCGGCTAACGATCTATGTTGTTTGGGTGCTCGCCAGTGTTTCAGGTGCCCTGCTGTTTGGTTTCATTCCGTCAGAATGGATGGATGCAGGGATCAATCTCAGTTTTCCGGCAGGATTGGTCTTGTTTGTACTTTCTCTCAGGCAGATCAAGTCGCGCTTACCTCAAGTTTCGATTTGGGGTAGGCGGTGCTTCGTCGAAATTACGTTGTGCGTATTGGTAGCGATATGTCTACTCGCGCTGCTGGGAAAAATCTGGTTTTGGTTGCCGGGCATCGCATTTTGCACATGGAGAATGAAGGAGCTGGCCGATGAATTTCACGTCTCATGAAATCGCGATCCTTGCCTTGTCAATGGCGAGCGTACTGGTGCGGGTGCTTCCGGCCTTGCTACCGAATCGCCTCAATAAGACCGCTCATGACATGCTGCAACGGGAATTACCACTTGCTGTGTTCATTAACTTTTCCATGTATATCGCGTGGACCGAAATTCAAGTCGAACCGATTCCAGCAATAGCTGCGATCACAACTGCGGCTGTCTTCTCGCTGGCTACTCACCTTGGATTAATTTTGATCGCAGCTGGATCAACTGTGCTCTATGTTTTTTTTCTGCACCTTCTTTAGCTGCAAAGTCGACGAGAGCTGAGTTCGATCCGATTATCAAATGGTACTGATCATTTTCTCAACAATAAAACAAACCCGTCTAGCAGCGTAGCGACTTTCCATCGTGTTTGTACCCAACGCTTTAGGTCAATACTAGCTCGGTTTGTTGCCAAAGGATTCAATTCTTAACCATTTGGCAGGCGATATTCCATAGGTTTTCACGAATTGTCGCGTCATATGGCTTTGATCTGAGAAGCCCGCGTGGGCTGCACTTTTCGCAAGGGGAACGCCTGCCAAAGTCAGCCGTCTGACGAGATCAAGACGTCTCATCGTCAGATACCGGTAGGGACTCGTTGCGAAGAAGAATCGAAAGTCCCGAGACAAATTCCAGCGGTCTCTGCCACTTATGTTGGCGAGCTCATCCAGCGTGATGACACCGGTGAGATTGTCGTGAATATACTCTCGAGCAATCTGAGCGGCTCGAAAGTCGCCACGATGCGGATTTCGCACAATACCAGCGAGGGGCTGAAGCGCTTCGGCCAACTCCAAAAGATGACCATCAGACTCCAATGCGGAATGCGGCAGCGAGATATCAAATAGTAGCCGTTGTACCGCACGGAAGAGGCATGGATCACTGCTCACGCCATCTTTTATAAATGGCAATGCCGCATTCTCGATCACTGATTGAAAAAGGGCTGGAGCGATATAGGCTATGCGGTAGTGAAAACCATCCGAAGTGCCTGCCTCGCCGTCGTGCAATTCATCTGGATGGATCACCATGGTTTTGCCAGGTAGGCTGAACCGGGTCTCCTTCCGATAGTTGAATGTTTGAACTCCGGATAATGTGATGCCAATTGCATACATATCGTGGCGATGTGGTCCATAAGCACAGCCATGAAAGAATGCCTCTATTCGTTCCAGGGCACCAATTTCACCTGAACGAACGATACGGTCTTGAGTGGGGAAGTTGCCAACGCAACCGCCATTCTTTATTTGTTGTTTTTTTGAAAAAAGAGAGGACATTTTATTGTGACCGTTAAGACGGGCAAGCCCAATCCAACTTCGAACCCCTATCTTTCTTTATCCCTTCAGTGCTGTGAATAGCATTCTTCCTAAGTTTTGTCGATTTCTGGCGGACATAAATTCATTTCAGCCCCTTGTGACGTGTAACGTGGTGAATGCCGAAAATTCAGGAGCCAGTGCCGAATATAGACGCCGATATTGGTGCTTTCTCTGCATGATGCGTTCGGCATAAACCGCCTGTGGTACAAAGCTTTCTAGCACCGGTGGCGCAACGCAGACTTGTCCTGCACATTCGCCGGTGCTAGCCAGGCGCCCCAAGCGCGCTGCCCCCAGCGCTGCGCCGACTTCCGCCCCCGCATGTCGCCGCAAGGGAATCCCCAGCGCCGTGGCACACAACTCACCCCAGAATGCACTGCGCGATCCGCCGCCGACGAGGGCAGCACTCTGCAGCACGGTACCCGCCGACTGCAGCGCTGCATATCCATCCGCCATGGCAAAGGCCACACCTTCCATCACGGCATAGGCCAGGTGGGCGGCGTCGTGCGCCGGTGTCATGCCGAACAGCACTCCCTTGGCGCTGGCATCGTTGTGCGGGGTGCGTTCGCCGTTCAGATAGGGCAGGAAGATCGGCGCCTGTGCCTGTTGCGTCGCGCTCAGGTGTTCGGCACCGGCCACCAGTTCGGCCACCTCGCGACCGACCATGCCGGACAGCCAATGCAGGCTGGCAGCGGCTGACAGGATCACGCTCATCTGATGCCATTGCCCGGGCAGGCAGTGGCAGAAGGCATGCACGCCCTGTTGCGGGTTGGGGGCGTGCCGTGCGGTGGCGGCAAACAGGACACCCGAACTACCCAGCGAGAGGAAGGCGTCGCCCGCCTGGATCACGCCGATGCCCACGGCGCTGGCGGCATTGTCACCGGCGCCGCCGGCCACCACCACCGGGCCGTCGATGCCCCATTCGCGGCGCAATTCCTCGCGTAGCGGGCCGGCCACGGCGCTGCCTTCCACCAGGCGCGGCATGTGGCTGCGGTCCAGTCCGGTCGCCGCGAGCATGCGCTCGGACCAGTCGCGTCGCGCCACGTCCAGCCAGAGCGTGCCGGCCGCGTCCGACATCTCGGAGACGAATTCGCCGGTCAGCTTCCAGCCCAGGTAATCCTTGGGCAGCAAGACCTTGTCGATGGCACGGTAGACCGCCGGTTCGTACTTCGACAGCCACAGCAGCTTGGGCGCGGTAAAGCCGGGCATGGCGCGATTGCCGGTGATGAGGGCGGCGTCCGGCACCAGTGCTTCCAGCTCCACGCACTCGGCGTGGGCGCGCATGTCGTTCCACAGGATGGCCGGGCGCAGGACGTTGCCGTTGCGGTCCAGCAGGGTGGCGCCATGCATCTGGCCCGAGATGCCGATGCCGCGCAGCGCCGAGAACGCTCGCGGAGCCTCGGCGCGCAGCGCGGCGATGGCGTCCTGCGTGGCGTTCCACCACGATTGCGGCGCCTGTTCGGACCACAGCGGATGCGGGTTGTCCACGCGCAGCCTGGCACCGGTGGTGGCGATGACGCGGGAGTCGTCGTCGGTGAGGACGAGCTTCACTTCGGAAGTGCCGAGGTCGATGCCCAGATAGCTCAAATCAATTTCCTTTGCTTACGGAGTAGGGGTCAGGCCACTGCCCGGACGTCGTCATTGAGCCGGTGCAGCGAGCGGAAACGCGAGGGCGGCATGCCCTTGCCGGCCAGGAACTGGCGGTTGAAATTGGAAAGATTGTTGAAGCCCACCCGGTAGCACACCTCGGTCACGCTCAGTTCGGTACACATCAGCAGTTCGCAGGCTTCGTTCAGGCGCAGGCCGTTCTGGTACTGGATGAAGGTGCAGCCGGTATGGCGCTTGAAGAAGCGGGTAAAACTGCTCACGCTCATGCCGGCCAGTTCGGCCACGTCGGTCTCGCGCAGGTTGCCGCCCAGGTTCTGGCGGATATAGGACAACACCTGGTTGATGGTGGACGACATGTGGCGCTGCGCGTTGAGGTCGTAACCCGGACCGGCAAGCGGCCTGCGCTCGGGGCAGGACGCCAGTTGTTCCAGCACCGACATCATCAGCACCACGCGCCGCGCACCACCGGCCTGCGCCAGTTCCTGCATCAGCGGCGTGATCGATGTCCCCAATGCATCGGGAAACTGCAGACCACGCGCCGCGCCATCCAGCAGTTCCTGCAAGGGGGCCAGTTCGGGAATGGCGCCCACCATGCGCTCCACGAAGGGGCGCGAGAACTGCAGTACCAGGTCGCGCCCGGCCAGGTGCTGATCCTGCCCCAGGTTGCTGACCCAGTTGTGCGGCAGGTTGGGGCCGGTCAGCACCAGGTTGCCGGGGCCGAAATCGTCGATGCAGTCACCCACGAAGAACTTGCCGCTGGAGGCGGTGATGACGTGGACTTCATATTCGGGATGGAAGTGCCATTTGGCCACCGTGTGCGGGTAGTCATGCACCCAGGCCCTGAACGATTCGTCCTGGCGGGTATGCACCAGTTCCAGATCCGGACTCATGCTTGGTCTCCTTGCCATGCGGGCCGTCGTCATGCCAGGGGGCCGGCAAGGCGCCCTCGGGCAGCGACAGGTTCTCTCCGCTTGCTACATCGAACACATGCAGGTCATGCTGATCGAAGGCCAGTGTCAGCGGCGCGCCCGTTTGCGGCAGGCGCTCGGCAGGGACCAGTGCGGTCAGCGTCTCTTCGCCGCAGCGCGTGGTCAGCAGTGCGTCGGCACCGAGAATCTCGACCAGTTCCACGCTGACCGGGCAGGTCAGGCTGGCGGCTGTGTCCCGCTGGCCGGCAATGCGGACGTAGTCGGGACGTATCGCCAACTTTACCGCCATTCCATGGCGCAGGCGTGAAAACCTTTCACCTTTGAGTGTCCAGCGCTGACGGGCCGTGTCGATGACCACGTCCTGTTCTTGCCGCTGCACCACGCCCGAGAGGAAATTCATGGCCGGAGTGCCGATGAAGCCGGCCGCAAACAGGTTGCACGGGTAGCGGTAGAGCTCGGTCGGGCTGCCGGCCTGGACGATGCGGCCATCCTGCATCAGGACCACGCGATCGGCCAGGGTCATCGCCTCCAGCTGGTCGTGGGTGACGTAGACGGTAGTGGTGCGCAGGCGCTGGTGCAGGCGCTTGATGTCGCCGCGCAACTGGGCACGCAGCTTGGCGTCCAGGTTGGAGAGCGGCTCGTCGAACAGGAACACCGAGGGCGTCTTGATGATGGCGCGGGCAATCGCGGCGCGTTGCTGCTGGCCGCCGGACATGGCGCGCGGCTTGCGCTCCAGCAGGGTGTCCAGGTTCAGCATGGCGGCCACCTCGCGCACCCGGCGGTCGATCTCGGCGGCCGGTCGCTTGAGCCGCCGCAGGCCGAAGGCGATGTTGTCATAGACATTCATGTGCGGGTAGAGCGCATAGTTCTGGAACACCATGGCCACGTTGCGATCCCGCGCCGGCAGCGCGTTGACCACCTGGCCGCCGATGGCGAGGGTGCCGCCGGAGATGTCTTCCAGGCCGGCGATCATGCGCAGCATGGTGGATTTGCCGCAGCCGGAAGGGCCCAGCAGGACCACGAATTCACCGTCGCCGATGTGCAGGTCCAGTGGATGTAGCACCGGCGGGCCACCGGCATAGTGCTTGGCCAGTCCCTGGCAGTGGATGTCAGCCATGGTCAGCCTTCCATCTCGATCTGGATCTTGACGTCCTGCGGACGTCCGCTGGCGGCTTCCTCGAAGGCGCGGATGCTTTGCGAGAAGGGGAATTTGCGTGAAATGAAAGGCTTCACATCGATCATGCCCGAGCTGATCAATGCCAGCGCCCTGGGGAAGATATTGGCATAGCGGAAGACCGATTCCAGCCGCACTTCCTTGGTCTGCATGGCCACCACGTCCAGCGCCACCGGTTCCGGCGGCATGCCCACCAGCACCGCGCAGCCGCCCGGGCAGACCAGGTCCATCAGGCTCTGATAGACGCCGCCATGGCCGGAGGCTTCGAACACCACATCGGCGCCCCAGTCGCCGGTAAGCTGGCGCACTACGTCCACCAGCGAATGCTGCGACACATCGACCGTGGTGACGGCGCGGTTGCCGGCGAAGTGCGCCAGTTTCTCCGCCACCACATCGGCCAGGATGACCCGTGCCGCGCCACCGGCCAGGGCGGCCAGGGCCGTCATCGCACCGATGGTGCCGGCGCCGATCACCACGGCCGTGTCGCCCGGTTTCATGCGCGCCTTGGTGGCGGCCTGCAGGCCGATGGACAGCGGCTCGACGATGGCACCTTCGGCAAAACTGACATTGTCCGGCAGGCGATAGGTGAAGGCCGCCGGATGCACCACGCTGCCGGTCAGGCAGCCGTGGATCGGCGGCGTGGCCCAGAAGCGCACCGACGGGTCGAGGTTGTACAGGCCGCGCAGCGTGGCCGGCGAATCCAGGCGCGGGATGCCCGGTTCCATGCAGACGCGGTCGCCCACCTTCAAATGGGTGACCTCGGCCCCGACCTCGGCCACCGTGCCGGAGGCTTCATGGCCCAGCACCATCGGCGCTTCCACCTTGAAGGGGCCGATGCTGCCGTGGGTGTAGTAATGCAGGTCGCTGCCGCAGATGCCCACGGTATGGATGCGGATGCGTACATCCTGCGGTCCCACCTGTTGCGGCAGGTCGATCTCGCGCAGCTTCAGTTCGCGGGTGGCTTCGAGTACGAGGGCTTGCATGGGGTCTCCTATTTTGCTTTGAGCATGGAATTCAACAGCCGGCTCAATACGCCGACGAAGATCAGGGGCGGTAGCGCCAGCAGCACGGTGGAGGCATTGATCACGCCCCACGGCACTTCCTGGCCCATCGAGGTAAAGGCCGAGGCCACCACCGGCAAGGTGGCGCTGGCCGACGAGGTCAGCGCCAGGGCGATCATCAGCTCGTTCCAGACCAGCACGAAACTGAAGATGATTCCGCCCAGCAGGGTGCCGGCGCAGTTGGGCAGGGCGATCTTCCAGAACACCGCATAGGGGCCGTAGCCGTCGAGGGTGGCGGCTTCCTCGATCTCGCGCGGCATGCGCTGGAACACCGGGATCGATAGCCAGGTGATGGTCGAGAGCGTGGTCAGCAGATAGGTCACGACCATCGAGAAGCGCGTGTCGTACAGGCCCAGGTCGACCCAGATCGCAATGAGCGGGATGGCCACCGCCACTGGCGGCAGGAAGCGCAGCGACAGCAGGAAGAACTGGATATCGCGCTTGCCCGGGACGTGATAGCGGGCAATCACATAGGCTGCCGGTACGCCCATGAGCGTGCCCAGCAGCACCGCGCTGCCGACGATGACGGCGCTGTTGGTGAGACCGGTCAACACTTCCGGGCTGCCGATGACCTGCCGGTAATTCTCCAGCGTGGGCGTAAAGAAGAAGCGCGGCGTGGGCGTGACGATGTCCAGCAGCGTCTTGAGCGAATTGAGCAGCGCCCACAGCAGCGGGAACAGCGCCACCAGCACCAGCAGGATACCCACGCCCCAGACGGCGCAGCGTGCGATCAGTCTTCCCATTTGCTCACCCGCTTCCAGATCAGGGTAAAGATCAGCGTGGTCGCCACCATCATCAGTACCGCCATGGTGGAGGCATACGAGACCTTGCCGGACAGTCCAATCCCTTGCGCATAGGCATACATGTCCAGCGTCTCGGTGGTGACGCCGGGGCCGCCCTTGGTCATCACGTAGATCAGGTCGAAGGAACGCAGCGACTCCACCATCTTGATGAAGACCAGGCTCATCAGTGGGGCCTTCAGCATCGGCAGGGCAATGTAGGCATACACCTGCCAGGTGCGGGCATAGTCCAACCTGGCCGCTTCCAGTGGTTCTGGGGGGAGCGTTTCCAGCAGCTTCAACACGATCACGGCGAAGAACAGGCCCCATTGCCAGATATCGACCAGCGCCACGGCGTACAGCGCCATCACCGGGTCGGACAGGAAGGCCGTGTCATGGATGCCCACCAGCCCCAGCAGCCAGCCCAGGATGCCGGTCAGCGGCGAATACATGAACTTCCAGATAAAGGCGGCCGACACCCGGGGCAGCAGTACCGGCGTGATCAGCAGCACGCACATGGCGTGCCGCCACTTGCCGTGGACGTTTTCGAAGAGATAGATGGCGATGAGGATGCCCGCCACCACGGCGCCGAGCACGGTCACCACTTCCCAGATCGCCGAGACTTCGATGGCGTTGAGGAAGCGCCGGTCCGACAGCAGTCTTTCCACGTTGCGCAGCCAGACATAGTCGCTGTCGGGATAGCGCAGTACGCGGTTCTTCAGGGCCAGGTTGATGGCCGCCACCGTCGGCACCAGGCCCAGCACCAGCATCACTAGCAGCGAGGGCCCCAGGAACAGGTAGGGTAGCGAGTTCTTTCCACGATTGAACATGCAGGACTCCGGAAGCCGCCGCAGCGCAAGGCCACGGCGGCGACATCGTCAAAGGTCGTTGTGAAGCCGCTGTGGGGCCGGCTTACTTGCGTGCGTGTTCCATCGCATCCTGCGCATATTGCGCAGCATCGTTGAGCGCCCGAGGAATGTCCTTCTGCGTGCCGGTGAACACTTCCTCCAGCGCCACGCCCAGGTTGTCGCCGATGTCCGGCCATTGCGGGCTGGGCCAGATGGTCAGCTTGGAGACCGGAGTGGTGTCCTTCAGGCCGGCCAGGATCTGCGGCTTGACGTTCTTCTGGAAGTAGTCGCTCTGGACGGTGCTGTTGCGGTTGTAGTCGCTGAAGACCTTTTCGCGCAGACGGGCCTGTTCCTGTTCCTTGCCGGTGGCGAAGGCGATGAACTTGCCGGCTGCCTGGCGCGTGCATTCATCCTTGGCGCCGACGGCCGAGATGGCCAGGCCGTGGCCATAGGCGGCCGAGGGCAGGGGAGCAGGCGGACGGGCATAGCCGACCTTGTCGGCCACGCTGGACTTGCTGCTGTCTTCCATCCAGTCGGCAAAGGGCGTGGACTCGATCATGAAGGCCACCTTGCCGGAGCGGAAGGCTTCCAGCGCGTTGCTCCAGTCGTAGGTCGCAGCTCCCGGCGGCGCGTACTTGAAGAGTTCGGCATAGAGCTGTGTGGCCTTCACTGCCGCCGGCGAATTGAAGGCCGGCTGGTTGTTCTTGTCGGTCCAGCTACCGCCCTGGGCCAGCATGAATGGTGCCCAGCGCCACACGTTCATGCCCGAGCCGCGCTGGCCGCGTGCCACCCAGCCATAGATATTGGGCGGGGAATGCAGCTTCTTGATGTCGGCCACCAGTTCGTCCAGCGTGCGCGGTACCGGCAGGCCAGCCTTCTCCAGCAGATCGCGGCGATAGAAGAGGAAGTCCGAGCCGCCGATCAGCGGCGCGAAGTAGGCTACATCCTTGTAGCTGGCCACGGCACGGCGGCCGGGCAGGAAGTCGTCATAGTCGGCTTCCTTGGGGAAATACTTCAGCAACGGCACGATCCACCCGGCCGAGGCGAATTCGGCCACGTTGGCCTCATCGACGTAGTAGACCTGATACGAGCCGGCCTTGGTGGAGGCATCCAGGCGCGACTTCGCGCGACGGTCGTTCTCGCCGAAGTAGCTGATCTCGACGCGGGTACCGCTGCGCTTCTGGTAATCGGCCAGCGATTTTTCCATCACGGTCAGGCCCAGGCTTTTCTGGGCCAGCACCTTCAGCACGGGGACGTTGCAGGACTGCGCCGATACCGACAGCGGCAACGCAGCACCCAGGACGGCGCACGCAGCGCCCAAGTAGAACCTGTTCACGATTTGTCTCCTGATATTTTTTATCGATCACCTGTCACGTGTCACGTTGAAGTGTCACGTATTGCGCGCAACCGCTTCGGGGGAACATAGCGGAGTGCGAACACAGCCTGTCTGACGGCCAGGCCAAGAGTACGAGCCCATGGCGCGGCGCTCCACGCCAAAAGCGTGAGGGGCGGTGATACTTTTTGCTCAGGTTTTATGTGCGCTGCAGGATTTTGTATTGCCGCTGGCGCGCCTAGGACGCAGTGGGCGGTGCAGCCATGGCCGGCAGGCTGACTACCACCACCAGACCGGTGCCGGTGGCCGGTACTTCCAGCCGTATCGCGCCCTGCGAGGCCTGCACGATCTCGCGCACGATGGCCAGGCCCAGGCCGGAGCCCGGCTGGTCCGGGCGGGCATTGCGATAGAAGCGTTCGAACACGCGCTCGCGTACTTCAGCCGGGATGCCCGGACCATTGTCGGTCACCGTGACGATGACCTCCTTGCGCCTGTGCTCCAGCCCTACGGTGACCTTGCCGCCCTCCGGGGTGTAGCGCAGGGCATTGTCGATCAGATTCATCAGCATGCCGCCCAGCTGGGCTTCGTTGGCGGTGACCATGGCACGCTCCAGGGTGGTCTCCAGGCCGAGGTCGATGTTCTTTTTCAGCGCCAGCCCGGCCAGCTCTTCCAGCACCATTGCCGCCACCGAGAGCAGGTCCACCGGGCCGCGCGGGAAGGCGCTGCCGTTGGAGGCTTCTGCCTGGGACAGCAACAGCAGCTTGTTGGTCAGGTCGGTCATGCTGCGGCTGCCCTCCTGCAGCGAGGCCAGCACCTGGGCCACCCGCTGCGGATCGTCGAGCTGGCGGGCGAACTGGATCTGCGAGTCGATCACCGCCAGGGGCGTACGCAACTGGTGCGCGGCATCGGCCACAAAGCGCTTCTGCACCGTGACCTGGGCATTGAGGCGGAAGATGTACTGGTTGATCGCCTCCACGATGGGCCGCAGTTCCTGCTGCAGGCCGCCGGCCTGCAGGGGCGTGAGCGAATCGGGCTGGCGCGTGGCCAGCGCGTCCTTGAGCGCCAGGATGGGCCGCAATTCCATGGTCAGGCCCAACACCACCAGGCTGATGGCCAACAGCAGCAATACGATCTGGCGTCGCAGCGAGGCGTGCCACTGGTCGTCGATCATCTGCTGGCGCCCCTGCATGGTCTGGCCCACCGAGACCGCCACCATGCGCAGCGTCCCTTCGTCGAACAGGGCGCGGATATAGCTCACCACGCGCAGCGGCCGGCCTTCGAAGCTGGTGGTCGTATAGACCGGGTAGAGCGCCGCAAAGTCGGGCTGGGCGGGGAAGTCGGGGCGGCCGGCCAGGAGCGTGTCGTCATCCATCAGCACCTGGTAATAGACGGCATCCTGGGCTGGCGAGGCGAACAGTTCCAGCGCCGCCGGTGGCACCGAGACCACCGGCGCGCCGTCGTTCCAGCCGACCTGGCCGGCCATCATGCGGGCCGAGGCCAGCAGGGCGCGATCCTGCACCAGGGTAGCGCTGGAGACGGCGTTGTCGTAGGCGTCGCTGGTGGACAGGCCCACATAGACCGCCATCGGGATCAGCAGCCACCACAGAAGCCGCAGGCGCAGGCTGTCAATCATCTTTCTGGCGCAACAGGTAGCCCAGCCCGCGCAGGGTCATGATGGCGGCCGAGGAATGTTCCAGCTTCTTGCGCAGGCGCGAGATGTAGATTTCGATGGCATCCGCGCTGGGTTCTTCGGAGAGGCTGAAGACGCCCTTCATCAGGGCCGTCTTGGAGACCGTCTTGCCCTGCTTGAGCATCAGCACTTCCAGCACGTCGTGCTCGCGCGCCGGCAGTGCCAGGGTGGTGCCGGCCACCGCGAACTGGCGCGTGTTGCTGTCGTAGACCAGGTCGCCACAGTGGATTTCGGCGGCCTTGTCGGGGGTCTGGCGGCGCACCAGCACCTTGATGCGGGCCACCAGTTCACGGATCTCGAAGGGTTTGACCAGATAGTCGTCGGCGCCGGCGCCCAGGCATTCCACCTTTTCGTCGATGGAGCCGCTGGCGGTGAGGATCATCACCGGCACGCCGTTGTGACGCTCGCGCAGGCGGCGCAGCACATTCTTGCCATGCATCTTGGGCAGCATCAGGTCCAGCAGCACGACATCGTAGTTCTCGTCGCGCAGCACCTGGTCGGCGATCTCGCCATCGGCGGCGATATCGACCTTGAACTTGTGTTCCTTGAGAATCTGCTCCAGCCAGTGGGCAAGCTGGGGATTGTCTTCGATCAGGAGCAATTTCATGCGGTAGTCTCGTGTTTCTTTGGCATCTTTTTTGTTGCGCTGCAAATAAAAAAGCCGTTTTTTGGAAAGCTGGATGAAGGTTTCGGCTTCTTAGAATAGGCCCGCAGATCAATAAAAAGTGAAGATGGCGACAGACCATCCCACCCATAATCAGGAGGCAATCATAATGCGTCACGCCGTTCGTGTGTTTTCGTCAGCCCGCGCCACCCCTTTACGCCGTACCCTCATCGCCGCCGGCGCCACCGCCATCACCGCCTGCGCCCTGGCATTGGCCGCGCCACAGGCCCATGCCGCCGACAAGATCATCATCATGGTCGGCGGCATCAACAAGCTCATCTACCTGCCGCCCAAGCTGGCCGAAAGCCTGGGTTACTTCAAGGAAGCCGGCCTGGACGTGGAACTGCAGTCGCAGCCGGCCGGGGTCGATGCCGAGAACGAGCTGCTGGCCGGCGCCGTGCAGGCCGTGGTCGGCTACTACGACCACTCCATCGACCTGCAAAGCAAGGGCAAGGAAGTCACCTCCATCACCCAGCTGCTGCTGGTACCGGGCGGCATGGAAATGGTGCGCGCCGACCTGGCCGACAGCGTACGCAGCATGGCCGACCTCAAGGGCAAGACCCTGGGCGTGACCGGGCTGGGCTCGTCTTCCAGCTTCCTGGCCCAGTACCTGGCCAGCCGCGCCGGCCTGAAGTCGGGTGACTACTCGATGCTGCCGGTCGGCGCCGGCAACACGCTCATCGCCGCCATGAAGCAAAAGCGCGTGGACGTGGCCTGGACCACCGAGCCGACCACCTCCATCCTGCTGTCCACGGGCGCGGCCAAGGTGCTGGTGGACATGAGCAGCGTCGATGGCACCCGCGCCGCACTGGGCGGGCTCTATCCGGCCTCCAGCGTCTACGTGCATCGCTCCTGGATGAACAGCCACAAGGCCGAGTCGCAGAAGCTGGCCACCGCCTTCGTCAAGACCCTCAAGTACATCCAGACCCACTCGGCCGAAGAGATCGCCGACAAGATGCCCAAGGATTACTACGGCGGCAACAAGGCCATCTACGTGCAGGCCCTGAAGGCGTCGCTGCCCATGTACTCACCCGACGGCAAGATGCCCGCCGGTGGCCCCGAGCAGGTGTTGAAGGTGATGGCCGGCTTCAACCCCAACATCAAGGGCAAGAACATCGACCTGTCCAAGACCTATACCAACGAGTTCGTCGATCAGGTGAAGTAAGGCCTCCCTGCACGCACGCGCCGAACCCCCTAGAATCCGCTGCATCCGCAGCATCCCGATTCGACCAACAGGAGACATCGTGAACAAGAACATTCGCCAAACCTTGCTGTCGCTGGCCGTGGCCGGCGCAAGCCTGGCCGCTTTCCCCGGCCAGGCCTCGGCTGCCGCCAAGATCACCATCATGGTGGGCGGCATCAACAAGATGGTCTATCTGCCGGCCAAGCTGGCCGAGCAACTGGGCTACTTCAAGGACGAGGGCCTGGACGTCGAGCTGCAGTCGCAGCCGGCCGGGGTGGACGCCGAGAACGAATTGCTGGCCGGTGCCGTGCAGGCCGTGGTCGGTTTCTACGACCACTCCATCGACCTGCAGACCAAGGGCAAGGAAATCACCGCCATCACCATCCTGGGCCAGGTGCCAGGTGAGGTGGAGCTGGTCTCCACCAAGGCCGCGCCGCACTTCCAGAGCATGGCCGATGCCAAGGGCAAGACCCTGGGCGTGACCGGGCTGGGCTCCTCCACCAACTTCCTGACCCAGTACCTGGCCTCGCGCCATGGCATCACTTCCAAGCAGTTCTCGGTGCTGCCGGTGGGCGCGGACAATACCTTCATCGCCGCCATGAAGCAGGGCCGCATCGATGCCGGCATGACCACCGAGCCGACCGCCTCGCAATTGCTGAAGACGGGTGACGCCCAGGTGCTGATCGACATGCGTACCGTGGAAGGCACGGTCAAGGCGCTGGGCGGTCTGTATCCGGCGTCCAGCGTCTATGTGCAGCGCAGCTGGCTCAACAGCCACAAGGACGATGCGCAGAAACTGGCGCGTGCCTTCGTCAAGACGCTCAAGTTCATCAACACCCACAGCGCCGAACAGATCGCCGACAAGATGCCCAAGGACTACTACGGCAACAACAAGCCGCTGTACGTGCAGGCCTTGAGCAACTCGCTGCCCATGTATTCGCAGGACGGCAAGATGCCCAAGGGCGGGCCGGAAACCGTGCTGGCGGTGCTCTCGGGATTCAATCCCAACGTCAAGGGCAAGCATGTGGACCTGTCCAAGACCTATACGGATGAATTCGTCGACGCCGTGAAATAGGACCCCGTCCGATAGCCCCGGGACGGCGTTGTCGCCGGTCCCGCTTTCCGAACCATGCTTGACGCCATGATGCGAAATATCGCGTCAGGGCGGTACTCAACCTCCAGCCCCGAAAGAGCCATCCGATGAATGCGATCAACCAGCACGCCTTCACCCCCGCCGGCAACGCCGCCAAGGAAACGCCAGCCATCGAATTGCGCAACGTGACCTGCCGCTTCATCACTGCCGACGGCAAGGCCACCGTGGCCCTGCGCGACTTTTCCATGAGCGTGGCCCGTGGTGAATTCGTAGCCGTGGTCGGCCCTACCGGCTGCGGCAAGTCGACCACACTGTCGCTGATCACGGGTCTGCTGAAGCCCACCATGGGCGAGGTACGCGTGATGGGGCAGCCGGTCAACGGCATTGATCCGCGCATCGGCTTCGTGTTCCAGAACGATGCCGTCTTTCCCTGGCGCAGCGTGCGCGACAACGTCGCCGCCGGCCCCATGTTCCGTGGCCAGTCCAAGGCCCAGGCGCATGCGCTGGCCGATGAATGGATACGTCGCGTGGGCCTGGACAAGTTCGGCGACCACTATCCGCACCAGCTCTCCGGCGGCATGCGCAAGCGCGTGGCGCTGGCCCAGACCTTCATCAACAGCCCCGAAATCCTGCTGATGGACGAACCCTTCTCGGCCCTGGACATGCAGACCCGCACCCTGATGCAGGACGAATTGCTGCGCCTGTGGTCGGCCCATTCCGGCTCGGTGGTGTTCGTCACCCACGACCTGGAGGAAGCCATCGCCCTGGCCGACAAGGTCTATGTGCTGACGGCCCGCCCGGCGACCCTGAAGAGCGTCTATCCCATCGACCTGCCGCGTCCGCGCGTGATGGAAGAGGTGCGTTACGAGCAGCGCTTCATCGACATCTCGCGCCGCATCTGGGCCGATCTGCGCGAGGAAGTCCATATCGCCTGAGGCATCAGGCATCTGGCACCAGGTAGCCACCAGCGACCTTTCCCGACAACGAATCTGAATAACGAAATCCGACAACAGGTGAGCAACATGACACAAGCACAAGCAAGCCACTCCGCCGCGACGATGGATATCGCCGCCGTCGAAGCCGAGGCGCAGCGCAAGATTCGCGGCCGCCGCAACCTGGTCATCGGCCTGCGCATCGCCATCCTGGTGATCGTGCTGGGCGGCTGGGAAGTCTGCGCCCGCATCGGCTGGATCGATCCCTTCTTCTTTTCCCAACCTTCGCTGATCGTGATCCAGATCTATGACTGGATGGTGGAAGGCACGTCCCAGGGTTCGCTCTGGACCCAGGTGCTGGTCACGCTGGAAGAAACCGTGCTGGGCTTCCTGATCGGCTCGGTGGCCGGTGTCATTGCCGGCATCGTGCTCGGTCGCAACAAGCTGCTCTCGGATGTGTTCAGCCTCTACATCCAGATCGCCAACTCGATTCCGCGCGTGGTGCTGGGTTCCATCTTCGTCATCGCCTTCGGCCTGGGCATGGCCTCCAAGGTGGCGTTGGCGGTGGTGATGGTGTTCTTCGTGGTGTTTGCCAACGCCTTCCAGGGCGTGCGCGAGGCGGACCGCTACATGATCGCCAACGCCCAGATCCTGGGCGCCTCGCGCCGTCAGGTGACCATGGCGGTGGTGATCCCCTCGGCGCTGTCGTGGATCCTGGCCAGCCTGCATGTGAGCTTCGGCTTTGCGCTGGTGGGTGCGGTGGTGGGGGAGTTCCTGGGTTCCAAGCAGGGTATCGGCCTGCTGATTTCCACCGCCCAGGGTGCCTTCAATGCCAGCGGCGTGTTCGCAGCCATGATCGTGCTGGCGGTAGTGGCGCTGGCGGCGGACTGGTTGTTGCATGCGCTGGAAAGGCGCCTGCTGAAGTGGCGTCCGCAGGCCTTCTGATGGGCCGGCCGCAAAAGTCTTAGAATGATGAAGTGATGCGGGGACACGGTTTCGTGTCCCCGCCGCTTTTTGTCATTGCATTGTCCATCGTCCGTCGTGTTGCCTTCTTCTTTCAGCCGCCTTCCACCATGTCCGCCGACCAGCCGCAATGCCTGAGGGAGTCTCCCGCCACTTCTTCCGTGAATGACCCTCGCAGTGATCCGGGCAGTGATCCGATCACCCAGCGCGCCTTGCTGTGGATCGTCGCCTCCGGCTTCTTCATGCAGACGCTGGACACCACCATCGTCAACACGGCCTTGCCGGCCATGGCGCGCAGCCTGGGTGAGCCGGTCCTGAACATGCACCCGGTGGTGGTGGCCTACACCCTGACGATGGCCTCGCTCACGCCCGCCTCGGGCTGGCTGGCCGACCGCTTCGGCACGCGCCGCATGTACTTCGCGGCGATCCTGCTGTTCGTGGTCGGTTCCATCCTGTGTGCCGTGGCGCCCACCTTGCCCATGCTGTTGGCGGCGCGGGTGGTGCAGGGGCTGGGGGGCTCGATGCTGTTGCCGGTGGGGCGCCTGGCGGTGCTGCGGGCCGTGCCGGGGGCGCAGTACATCGCCGCGCTGGCCTCGATCTCGATTGCCGGACAACTGGGGCCGGTGGTGGGGCCGGTACTGGGCGGCTGGCTGGTGCAAAGCCTGTCCTGGCACTGGATATTCCTGATCAATGTTCCCATCGGCGTGGTCGGGATGGCGGCGGTGTTGCGCTTCCTGCCCGATGACAGCCTGGCCGATACGCCGCGCTTCGACCTGCTGGGCTGTGCCTTGCTGTCGGCCTGCATGGTGGCGTTCTCGCTGGCGCTGGATGTGCCCTTCGATACGCAGCGCGGAGCCTGGAGTGCCGCCCTGTTCCTGCTGGCGGCGGCCACCGTACTGGGGTACTGGTGGCATGCGCGCGGCCATGCGCGGCCGCTGTTCCGGCTGGGCCTGTTCGGTGAGCCCAATTTCAGCATCGGCCTGGCCGGCAACCTGGTCTGTCGCATCGGTTCGTCTGCCGTGCCATTCCTGCTGCCCCTGCTGTTGCAGGTACGGCTGGGGTATTCCCCGCTGCATGCGGGCATGCTGCTGCTGCCGGCGGCCATCGCCGGCACCATCGCCAAGCCGTGGATCGCACCGCTGGTCAAGCGCCATGGCTATGACCGCTTCCTGCTGGTCAATACCGCCATCGTGGGCGTGTCTATCGTGTCGTTCGCCCTGATCACGCCGGACTGGCCCGTGGTGGCGGCCATTGTGCAACTGGCGGTCTTCGGCGCATCGAACTCGATGCAGTTCGCGGCCATGAACAGCGTCACTCTCAAGGGCTTGCGCAAGGATGATGCGGGCAGCGGCAACAGTCTCTTTTCGATGGTGCAGATGCTGGCCATCGGCCTGGGCGTGACCATCGGCGGCACCATGGTCAGCGCCTTCAAGAGCCCGGAGGGTGTGGCCACCAATGCCAGCTTCCAGATCACCTTCGTGATCGTGGGCGTGATCACCCTGGTCTCTGCCTGGGTGTTCCGCCGGATGGACCCGCGTTATTTCAAGTAAGGACCGCAAGAATGGGCAGAGCGGCAGCGCTCAGGTGTCGCTCCACTGCCGCAGCAGGTTGTGGTAGCAGCCCACCAGCGTGCGCCGCGCCTGGGCGTCGGCGTCGGTCTGGTTCAGGCGCTGGATGGCATTGTCCATGTCGAACAGCATCTGGCGCTGGCCATCGTCGCGCACCAGGCTCTGCACCCAGAAAAAACAGCCCATGCGCACGCCGCGCGTGACCGGGGTCACGCTGTGCAGGCTGGTGGCCGGGTAGAGCACCATGTCGCCAGCGGCCAGCTTGACGCTGTGCATGCCGTAGCTGTCTTCGATCTGCAATTCACCCCCGTCATACTCGGCCGGTTCCGCCAGGAACAAGGTGGCCGAGACATCGGTACGCAGCTTGCGGCCCGTGTGCGGATGGATGCGCACGCTGCCGTCCACGTGCGCTCCGAAGCCCATGCCCTCGCCATAGCGGTTGAACATCGGCGGGTAGATCAGGTTGGGCAGCGCCGCGCTGATGAAGCGCGGATGCCGCTCCAGCGCTGCCACGATGAGGTGCTGACACTGCAGGGCCACCTCGGCACGCTCGTCGATCTGCTGGTTGAACTTCAGCGGCGCGCCCTGGTAACCGGCGGTCACGCGGCCATCCACCCAGGCCGGACCGGCGGCCTCCAGCAGCCCGCGTACCGTCTGCAGGGTGGCCGGGTCCAGCAACTGGGGGATGGTGATGAGCATCGGGGTTTCCTTCGGCCTTACATGCGATAGGTCAGCGACAGCAATGCGGTACGACCCGAACCCGGGACCGAGCGACCGCCGTCGGACTGGATCAGCGCATCGTAATACATCTTGTCGGTCAGGTTGTACAGGTTCAGGCGGATGTCGTAGGCCTTGGTGGTGTAGGCCAGCATGGCGTCGTATCGCGTGTAGCCACCGACCTGCACCGTGTTGGTGGCATTGGCATAGCGCTGCGACATGTAGGTCGCGCCGCCGCCGACCTGCCAGTGTGGGGCCAGGTCGTAGGTGGTCCAGGTGGTGAGGGTGTGCTTGGGCGTATTGACCGGCACCTTGCCGACCGAGGTATCGCCCACGGCGCCGCCGATGACCTGGGCATCCAGGTAGGTGTAGTTGGCGGCGATCTGCCAGTCACGCGTGATGCGGCCGGTGGCACCGGCGCGCGCACCGTTCACGCGGACCGTGCCGGCCAGGGCATAGACGCCGGTGGTGACCAGGCTGCGGGCGTTTTCCTTGGTGATCTGGAAGGCTGCTGCACTCAGGGCCAGGCCATTGTCCAGGTCCCATTTGCCGCCCACCTCATAGGAGCGGTTCTTTTCCGGATCCAGGTTCTGCTGGCCCAGGGTACCGGTCAGCTGTTCCAGCGAGGGGTTGAACGAGGTGCCATACGAGACGTAGTAGGCCTGCGCTGCGCTGGGCTGCCAGATGGCGCCCGAGCGCACGCTCAGGAAATTGACGGTCTGGTCGGCCGAGGCCAGTGCGGTGGAGCCTGAGGTGTTGCCCGCGTTGATCGAGTTGCTGATGCTGGCGATGTAGCGGTCATAGCGCAGGCCGCCGACCAGCTTGAACTGCGGCACCAGTTCGATGGTGTCGCCGACATAGGCGGCGATGGCGTTGGCACTGCCACCGGCGTGGTTGCCGGCAGTATCGGCCACGCTGCTGCCGGCAGCGCTATAGCTGGGGCTGACGACGCTGACGCAATCCATGTAGCCGGTGGTGGCGCCTGCGGCATTCAGAGAGCGGCCGTTGCAGCTGCCGTTGCGGTAGTAGTTCTGGTTGTCGTAGCCGTCATGGCCCACTTCCACGCCCACCAGGGCATCGTGCTTGACGCTGCCGGTGGCGAACTTGGCCGCCAGTTCGGTCTGGTTGAAGATGGAGTAGTCGCGGATGTCGCGGTCATGGCTCTGGCCGCGCACGTAGAGGCTGGACAGCGGCAGGTTGCTGGTGGCATTGGTCAGCGCCGTGAAGCCGCTGGAAGAGATCGTGCCGATGGTATTGGGCGCGGTTTCCACGGCATCGGTATGCACGTAGTTGAACTGCGTCTGGCTGCGCAGGGTCACGTCGGGAGCGATCTTGTGCTTGATGCCGGCATTGAAGGAGGCCACGTCCTGGTTGGTGCGGTCGCTGTTGAGGCCATAGGCGGTGTTGCGGTCGACATTGACGGGATGGCCGTTCAGCGGCGGCAGGCCGTAATCGGGCTGGTCGTGGTTGTGCTGCAGCAGGGCCGAGAGGGTGATCTCGGTGGACGTACCGATGCCCCAGACGTAGGAGCCGGCCAGGCCGAAGTCCTGCACGTCGGTCTGGTTGCGGGTGCTGGCCGCGCCGTTCTGGGCCATGGCTTCGATGCGCAGGGCGGAGGTATCCGACAGCGCGCGGTTGACGTCGGCGGTGCTGCGCACCAGGCCATTGGTGGTGACCGAGGCCGAGACTTCGGTGGCCGTCTTCAGGTTGGCCTTCTTGCTGACCTGGTTGATGATGCCGCCGGTGGAGCCCCGTCCGAAGAGCATCGAGGACGGGCCCATCAGCACTTCCACTTCCTCGATGGCGAAGGTGTCCCGGTAGTACTGGCCACGGTCGCGGAAGCCGTCCAGGTAGATGTCGGTACGCGCCGAGAAACCGTTCAAGTTGATGTTGTTGCCGATCTGGCCGCCTTCGGCGCCACCCAGGGTGATGCCGGACACATTGCGCAGCGCGTCGGCCAGCGAGCTCACCCCCTGCGATTGCATCTGCGCCTTGTTGACTACCGTCACCGATTGCGGCACGTCGTGCAGGTCGGCGGGCAGTTTGCTGATGGCGGTGCCGGTGCTGGCGAAATCGTCGCGGCGGCCTTCTACCGTGACCGGGGCCAGCTGGTTGCTGGCGGTCGCAGAGGTGGTCGCAGAAGTCGATGAAGAAGCGGGCGCAGCCTGTTGCGCCAGCAGCGGCAGGGGAGCGGCAAAGGTGGCCAGCAATGCGGCGGCGATCGGCGTGAGACGGTTCATGTTCGTGTCGAGGAGAGTGGAGTAGAGAAACGAGAAGCCAATCCGGCTCGCGCCGGATTGGCTCCAATGGCTGGCTACTCCGTCCTTCGACATGGAAGACCGTTTGGCTGGCTGATGACCAGTATTGTTGTTCTGTATGCCAATGATTTTTATTCACTGGCATGGCTGGCAAGATTAAGCACGCAAGCTGACAAATGACTGTCAACAAGCTGACGTCAAACTGAGTGTGACAAAAAAGTAACACCGCTCGCCGGCCCCGGGCTGTCTCGGGCAATCCCCGATTTGCAGCATTGGCGCGGCTGCAATACGATGCAGCGTCACGCAGAGGTTTTGCGCTGTTTTTTCTCTTTCGAAGTTCCTATGAATGTTCTGCTGGTCGAAGACGACCCGGTGCTCACCGACGGCCTGTCGCGCGTGCTCAATTCGCATGGTTTCACCGTGCATACCGTCAACAACGGCCACGATGCCCTCTCGCAGCGTTTCAACGCGGCCGTGCTGGTGCTGGACATCGGCCTGCCCGGCATCGATGGTTTCGAGGTCCTGCGGCGCATGCGTGCGGCCGGCAACAATACCCCGGTGCTGCTGCTGACGGCGCGCGATACCATCCCCGACCGCGTGCACGGCCTGGAGCTGGGCGCCGACGATTACCTGGTCAAGCCCTTTGCCACGCCCGAGCTGGTGGCGCGCATCAAGGCGCTGATCCGCCGCAGCGCGCCGCAGCCGGCGCAGCTGACCGTGGGCGGCCTGTCGCTGGACAACGCCACCAAGCGCGCCGACATCGATGGTCGCAAGATCGAGCTGTCCCTGCGCGAATGGACGGTGCTGGAATACCTGATGCAGCACGCCTCGCGGGTGGTGTCCAAGCAGCAGATCATCGACGCCGTACTGCCCTGGGGCGAGGATTTCACCATCAACGCGGTGGAAGTCTACGTCTCGCGCATCCGCCTCAAGATCGCTGACTCCGGGGTGGTGATCCGCACCATCCGCGGCTTTGGCTACATGCTCGAAAAGAGCGAGACCTGATCCCGGCTGGCAGCGCATGTCCGACACCGCCGCGGCCAGTCCATCGCCGACCCACGCCAGCATCCGGCGCGACCTGCTCAAGTGGCTGATCGCGCCCTTGCTGTTGCTCAACCTGGTCGGCGCCGGCCTGACCTACTGGCTGGCCTGGCTGCCGGCCCAGCACGCCTTCGACCAGAACCTGATGGATTCCACCTGGGGCCTGTACGCCCAGGTGCGCCACCGGCAGGAACGCACCACTGCCGAACTGACCCAGCAGGCCGAGCAGATCCTGCGCAGCAACCACTCCGACACCACCTTCTTCGCCGTGCGCAATACCGAAGGCCAGATCGTGGTGGGCGACAAGGGCTTCCCCCGCTTGCCGGAAAGTGATGTCTTCGACCGTCCCATCAACTTCGATGGCGAGATGCGCGGCGAGCCGGTGCGCATCGCCGCCATGCAGGTACGCGTCAAGAACGGCATCATTTCGGTGGCGGTGGCCGAGACCATCCGCAAGCGCGACCGGGCGCATTACACCATCCTGCTGTCCTTCCTGTTGCTGGACGGCGCACTGACCTTCGGTTCGCTGTCGGTGGTGCTGATTGCCGTGCGGCGCGGCCTGCGCCCGCTCAAGAGCCTGCAGCGCAACCTGGAGCAACGCGACCACGGCAAGCTGGGTGCCATCGATGGCACCGGCGCACCGGTCGAACTGCAGCCGCTGATCGTGGCCATGAACGAACTGATGGCGCGCATCAACAAGGGTGAGCAGGCACAGCAGAACTTCATGGCCGATGTCGCCCACCAGTTGCGCACCCCCCTCACGGGACTCAAGCTGCAACTGGAGCTGCTGCACGACAAGCATCAGGACCAGCCCGATACGGCCCGTTCCCTGGCGATGATGAATTCCTCGGTGGAACGCATGATCCGCCAGAGTCGCCAGTTGCTGGCCCTGGCGCGCTCCGAGCCGGGCCTGTTCGAGAGCCGCAAGCTGGAAGAGCTGTCGCTGGACAAGCTGCTGGAAGAGTCGGTCCAGCACTTCATCGAAGAGGCCGACAAGAAGCGCATCGACCTCGGCTTCGACCTGCAGCCGGCGCGCATGCGGGGCGACCGCTTCCTGCTGAGCGACCTGATCGACAACCTCATCGATAACGCCGTGCGCTATTCGCCCCCGCATGGCACGGTCACCGTGCGCTGCCTGGAGGAAGATGGTGCCGCCGTGCTGACGGTGGAGGATTCGGGGCCGGGGATTGCACCGGAGCATCGCGAGCTCATCTTCGACCGCTTCTACCGCGCCAACGACAAGGTGGCCGGCAGCGGCCTGGGCCTGGCCATCGTGCGCGAGATCGCGCATGACCATGGCGGCGTAATCAGTGTCGATAGCGGCGAGCACGGGCAGGGCACGCTCTTCACGGTGCGCTTCCCGCTGGCGGCCTGATGCCAGGCGGCCCGTGCGCCGCCGCCGAACCTCGCTCTTCCGGTTCTGTCTAAACGCCTTCTTCGTGACAATCCAGGAGGCAACATGACGGACAAGGTCCTGCAAAGCGGTACCCACATCGCCCGCTATGAAGCGGTGGAAAAGCCCGACGAGGGATTCGAGGCGCAGGTCTTCGTGCGCCTGTCGCGCGAGCCCGAGATCGCCGAGACCTACATTCCCGTGGGCCTCTTCCCGACCGAGGAAGAGGCGCTGGCCAGCGCCCGCGAGCGCGCCCAGCGCGCCTTGAAGGAGCACGAATTTTGAGCGCCCCCGAGTTTTCCCTCACTCCCCGTGCCCTGCATCTGGCATCGCCACGCCGCCGCACGCTGCTGCTGGGCGCGGCCGCCGGGGCCGCCCTGGTGCTGGCCGGTTGCGCCTCCAGCGGCATGCAGGGTGGTGCGGCGCCGTCTTCCTCGACCCTGTTCGAGCTGCGCGGCGCTACCACGGTGCCGACCCAGGGCTGGATCAAGGCGCAGATCAGCGATCCCCCGGGCGGCGACATCTACCTGGCGCCGCGCGTGGCCCTGGATGCCAGCGACGTGCAGCGCGCCAGCGCCCAGAAGGATGCCGCCGGTCGCGCCATTCTGGTGTTGCAGTTCTCGCCGGTCGGGACGGCCAGGCTGGCGGCAGCCTCGCGGGAATTCATGGGCCGTCAGCTGGCGGCCGTGCTGGAAGGTCGTGTCACCAACGTGGCCAGGGTGGAGGGGCCGATGACTATCAACACCATGGCCTTGACCGGCTTGTCCAGTTTCGAGGAAGCGGTGCGCCTGGCGCGTCTGTTCCCTAGTCGCTAGGGCCGCAGGGCTCTGGAGCGCTGGCCGGGCGGGGCAGGGCATGCTAATGTCCTGCCCATTGCACGCCACCGCGGCTTCACGCACCAGCCCAACAATAACAATGTCCGTCGCCCGCCACATCGTCCAGGTCCACCCACGCTTGCTGATCGGCATGGCCGTGGGTATTGTCGCCGCCGTCTTCATTCCCACCTCCACCTGGATCAGTCGATGCCTGATCGGCTGGAACGCCGGTGTCTGGTTCTATCTTTTCAGTCTGTGGCTGATGATGGTGCGAGCCGATGCCAAGGCCGTCAAGCGCCTGGCCGAAACCGAGGATGAAAGTGCCCAGGTGGTGCTGGTCATGGTCTGCGTGGCGGCCATCGCCAGCCTGCTGGCGATCCTGCTGGAACTGGCCGGGGGCAGCCACCACAGCGAGGGCGGGCGCCTGCTGCGCTATGCCTTCACAGCCTCCACCGTCTTCGGTTCCTGGGCCCTGATCGGGACCATCTTCACCTTGCACTATGCGCGGCTGTTCTATGCCGCCGATGATGATCCCGACGCCCTGCCGCTGCGCTTTCCCGAGGGGCAGCGCAATCCCGATTACTGGGATTTCCTCTATTTCGCCTTCACCATCAGCGTGGCGGTGCAGACCTCCGATGTCGGCGTGGCTTCGCGCTCGCTGCGCAAGTCGGTGCTGGTCCATTCGCTGATCTGCTTCATCTTCAATGCGGCCATCATCGGCCTGTCCATCAATATCGCTGCCGGCCTGGCCGGCAACTGAGCAGGCCGGCGCCATTGGCTGTCGGCGCCAGGATGTCAGCGCAATGGAACCGAACCGGCGGGCGCCTGTCCTAGCCGGGTTCGTGCAGCCTCAGGCAGTCCCAGGCAGTCCCAGGCCGGGCGCAGCGTGAACCGGAAGGCCACCGTATAATGGCCGGCTTTCCGTGTGGCAAAAGGCAAGATCAGGGGAGGGGGGCAAAGAACCCCCGCAGCTCGACCAACGATTCGAACAACGGAGCGCACCGTGCGGGTTTATTCCAGCCAAGCAGAAGAACGTATTGCCATGTTGAAGCGCCAGGGCAAGGGCGCATTTTCCGGCCCACCACTACCGATGGGCCCCTTGATCGGGTTTTCGGTGGCGATCGTGGCGGTCGTCCTGATCGCCCTGTTCACCTACGAAGCCTCGGTCAGCCGGGGGGAAGCGGCCAATGCCGTCTCGCACACCATGCAGGTGCGCGAGCAGTTGCAGAGCCTGGTCTCCACCCTCAAGGATGCCGAAACCAGCCAGCGCGGCTTCCTGCTGACCGGCACCGAAAGCTATCTCAGTCCCTACAACCAGGCGCGGGCCGCCTTGCCGGGCGAGATCACGCGCCTGCGCGAGCTGATCGCCGACAACCCCGACCAGGTCAAGCGCCTGTCGCAGGTGGAACGGGTGGTCAACGACAAGATGGAAGAACTGGCCGAGACCATCACCCGACGCCGCAATGGCGACACCGCCGGCGCGCTGGCGGTGGTGCAATCGGATCGCGGCAAGATGTCCATGGACCGCGTGCGTACCCTGACCCGCGACATGGAAGAGCAGGAACGCGACCTGTTGACCGCACGTCAGTCCGACTGGCGTGATGCAGTTGCCTTTTCCACCGCCGTGGCCTGGGGTGGTTCGGCCCTGCTGCTGGTATTGATTGCCGCTGCTGCCGTCACCACCTCGCGCGACTATCGTTCGCGGGAGAAGCAGACCTGGATCCGCGCCGGCCAGATGGGCCTGGCCGAGCGCCTGCAGGGCGAGCAGCGCCTGAGCACCCTGGGCGAAAACACGCTGGCCTTCCTCACGGCCTACCTGAACGCGCAGGTCGGCGCCATCTACCTGCGCACCGACAGCGGCGATTTCCAGCGTTTCGCGGCCTATGCCCTGGAGGATGGCGGCGAGCAGCAGATCCAGCCCAATCTGCGTGACGGCCAGGGCCTGCTGGGTCAGGCGGCCAAGCTCAATCGCGCCATGCATGTCAAGGACGTGCCGGAGCACTATCTCACCGTCTCCTCGGCCGTGGGGCGTCACCAGCCGCGTGAGCTGCTGATCGTCCCGGCCTCGGTGGATGGCATGGTGCAGGCCGTGTTCGAGCTCGGCTTCCTGCGCCGGGTGCGCGCCGAGGAAGAAGAATTGCTGGCCCGCCTGTCGGACCAGATCGCCATCGCCGTGCGCTCCTCCAAGGACCGCACCCGCCTGGAAGAACTGCTGGAAGAGACCCAGCGCCAGTCCGAGGAATTGCAGGCCCAGCAGGAGGAACTGCGGGTCAACAATGAAGAGCTGGAAGAGCAGGGACAGGCCCTGAAGGCCTCGCAGCTGCGCCTGGAAACCCAGCAGGCCGAGCTGGAGGAAACCAATGCCCAGCTGGAAGAGCAGGCCCAGTTGCTGGAACTGCAGAAGGACGACCTGGCCAAGACCCAGGTGGTGCTGGTGGACAAGGCCACCGAACTGGAGCGCGCCAACCAGTACAAGAGCGAGTTCCTGGCCAACATGAGCCACGAACTGCGCACCCCGCTGAACTCCACCCTGATCCTGGCCAAGCTGCTGGCCGACAACAAGCAGGGCAACCTGACCGACGAACAGGTGCGTTTCGCCCAGACCATTTCGTCGGCCGGCAACGACCTGCTGGCACTGATCAACGATATCCTCGACCTTTCCAAGATGGAGGCCGGCAAGCTCGATATCGTCTCCGAATCCTTCGTGGTGACCAAGCTGGCCGAGGAACTCAAGGCCAGCTTCGCCATGACCGCCCAGCAGAAGGGCCTGGGCTTCAAGGTGGACGTGGAGCCGGGCGTGCCGCAGCGCATGGAAACCGACATGCAGCGCCTCGGCCAGATCCTCAAGAATCTGCTCTCCAACGCCATCAAGTTCACCGAGAAGGGCGAGGTCAGCTTGCGCGTCTATGCCGACGCCCAGAACCGCATCGCCTTCGCCGTGCGCGATACCGGCATCGGTATTGGCGAGGACCAGCATCAGTTCATCTTCGAAGCCTTCCGTCAGGCCGATGGCAGCACCCATCGCAAATACGGCGGCACCGGTCTGGGCCTGTCGATCTCGCGTGACCTGGCACAGCTGCTGGGTGGCGACATCACCGTGCAGAGCCGGCCGGGCGAGGGCAGCATCTTTACGCTCTCGCTGCCGCAGGTCTACAGCGGTGACCAGGCCATCCTGCGTGCACCGGCGACGACGCCGAAGTCGGCAAATGCCGCTGCCGCAGCCTCGACCCTGCAGGCGGCCCAGGTGGCCACCGCGCCGGACGTGCGCGTTGCCAGTGCCTCGGCGACGGCTGCCACACCCACGCGCCTGCAGGAGATCGCCATCGACGACGACCGCCACCGGATCGAGGCCACTGCGCGCCTGATCCTGGTGATCGAGGACGATCCGGCCTTCGCCATGATCCTGCGCGACCTGGCCCATGAGATGGGTTTCCAGTGCGTAGTGACGCACTCCGCCAACGAAGGCGTGGCCGCTGCCGAGATGTATCGTCCCAGCGCCATCCTGATGGACATGAACCTGCCCGACTTCTCCGGCCTGGGTGTGCTGGACCAGATCAAGCGCAATCCCAAGACCCGTCACATCCCGGTGCACGTGGTGTCGGTGGCCGACTATTCGCAAGAGGCCATGGAGCTCGGCGCCATCGGTTACGCGCTCAAGCCGGTACAACGCGAAGAACTGATCGGCGCCATCCGCAAGCTGGAAGCCAAGTTCCTGCAAGGCCTGCGGCATGTGCTGGTGGTCGAGGACGATGCCCGCCAGCTCGACAGCATCCGCCAGTTGCTGGCCGGCGAGAACATCAATCTGGTCGGTGTGCGCACCGCTGCGGACGCCCTGGCGCGCCTGCGCGAGACCACCTTCGACTGCATGGTGATGGACCTGAACCTGCCCGACCTGTCCGGCTACCAGTTGCTGGAAAAGATGGCCGAGCAGGAGCACGTGGCCTTCCCGCCGGTGATCGTCTATACCGGCCGCTCGCTCTCGGCCGAGGAAGAGCAGAATCTGCGTCGCTTCTCGCGCTCCATCATCATCAAGGATGCGCGTTCGCCGGAGCGCCTGCTGGATGAGGTGACGCTGTTCCTGCACCAGGTGGAAACCACGCTGCCGCCGGAAAGCCAGCGCCTGCTCAAGGTGGCGCGCGACCGCGAGACGGTCTTCGAAGGCCGCCGCATCCTGGTGGTGGAAGACGATGTGCGCAACATCTTTGCGCTTTCCTCGGTGCTGGAGCCCAAGGGCATGAAGGTCGAGATCGCCCGTAACGGCCGGGAGGCCCTGGATGCGCTGCAACGCAGCCAGGACAAGCCCGGCGCCGTCATCGACCTGGTGCTGATGGATATCATGATGCCGGAGATGGACGGCCTGACCGCCATGCGCGAGATCCGCAAGCAGGCCATCTGGAAGCGCCTGCCCATCATCGCGCTGACCGCCAAGGCGATGAAGGATGATCAGGAGAAATGCCTGGCCGCCGGCGCCAACGATTACATCGCCAAGCCCCTGGATGTGGAAAAACTGCTGTCCCTGGTACGTGTATGGATGCCCAAATAAACCAGGCCCTGGCCAACCGGCATTTCGATATCGAGATGCAGTTGCTGCTGGACGCCATCTACCTGAAGTATCACTGCGATTTTCGCGGCTATGCCGGCGCCTCCCTGAAGCGCCGCCTGGCCACGGCCATGATCCGTTTCGGCTGCGAGACTCTGTCGCAGCTGCAGGACAAGGTGCTGCATGATGCCACCGTCTTCCCGGCGCTGATGGACTACCTCACGGTGCAGGTCAGCGAGATGTTCCGCGACCCTGGCTACTTCAAGGCGCTGCGCGAGAAGGTGGTGCCGCTGTTGCGCACCTATCCCTCGCTGAAGATCTGGGTGGCCGGCTGCAGCAGTGGCGAGGAAGTCTATTCTCTGGCCATCCTGCTGCGCGAGGAAGGCCTGCTTGAACGCAGCATCATCTACGCCACCGACATCAACCAGACTGCGCTCAAGAAGGCCGAGGCCGGCGTCTACGAGCTGGACCGCATTCCCGGCTTCACCAGCAATCACCAGAAATCCGGAGCAAGGACTTCGCTTTCGGATTACTATACGGCGGCTTATGGTGCCGTCGTGTTTGACAAGTCCTTGCGCAAAAACGTGGTCTTTTCCGACCACAGCCTGGCCACCGACAGTGTGTTTGCGGAGATGCACCTGGTGTCTTGCCGCAACGTGCTGATCTATTTCAACCGCCATCTGCAGGAACGCGCCCTCGGGCTGTTCCGCGAATCGCTGGTGCGCAAGGGGTTCCTCGGTCTGGGCTCGAAGGAATCGCTGCGCTTCTCCTCGCATGGCGTGGCCTTCGACGAGGTGGACCGCGAGGAACGCCTGTTCCAGAAGAAGGGTGAGCTGTGAGTACCGTCAGTACCGTCACCTTGCCTTCGCTGGAGGGCCGCAACATCGAGGCCGTGGTCATCGGTGCCTCCGCCGGTGGTGTGGAGGCGCTCTCGGAAATCCTTCCGGCGCTGCGTCGGGGCGCTGCAGTGGCGACCATGGTGGTGCTGCACCTGCCGCGCGAACGGCCCAGCCTGCTGCCGCAGATCTTTGCCGACCGATGTGCCCAGCCGGTGGTGGAAGCGCAGGACAAGCTGCCCGCCCAGCCCGGCGTGATCCATTTTGCGCCGCCGGATTATCATCTGCTGGTCGACCGCGGCGAGGAAGGGCCCTTGCTGGCCATGTCCAATGATGAGCTGGTCAATTTTTCGCGACCGGCCATCGACGTACTGTTCGAGTCGGCTGCCGATGTCTACCGCGAGCGCTTGCTGGGCATTGTCCTCACCGGTGGCAACCACGATGGCGCGGCCGGCTTGCAGGCCATCGGTCGCGCCGGCGGCATGACGGTGGTGCAAAGCCCGCAACAGGCGCAGGTGCCTTACATGCCGGCACAGGCACTGGCGCTGGGCAAGATCGACCATGTGCTCACGCTCTCGCAGATCGCCGATCTGCTGCGTACCGTAGGCGTACAGGGGAATGACCAGGAAAAGGAACGCAGGTGATAGAACAACAGAAACAAAGAGACCTGCCACGGGTGAAATTCCTGCTGGTCGATGATCTCGAAGAAAACTTGCTGGCCTTGTCGGCGCTGCTGCAGCGTGACGATGTCGAACTGCTGCTGGCGCGCTCGGGCATGGAAGCCCTGGAGCTGCTGCTGCAGCACGAGGTGGCACTGGCCTTCATTGACGTACAGATGCCGGTCATGGACGGCTTCGAGCTGGCTGAACTGATCCGCGGCAGCGAACGCACCCGCAACGTGCCGCTGATCTTCGTGACGGCCGGCGTGCGCGATGAACGCCGCCTGTTCAAGGGTTACGAGAGCGGCGCGGTGGATTTTCTCTACAAGCCCATCGAACCGCACATCCTGCGTAACAAGGCTGAGGTGTTCTTCCAGCTGTATCGTCAGAAGCAGCAACTGGCGCTGGAACTGCACGAGCGCACGGAGACCTTGCGCCTCAACGAGATGTTCGTCGCCATCCTCGGCCACGATCTGCGCAATCCGCTCAGTGCCGTGGTGATGGCGGCCACGTTGATGCAGCGGACCTACAAGGAAGAGGTGGCGCAAAAGGCCTCGCAGCAGATCCTCAACGGCGGCAAGCGCATGGCCAAGCTGATCGAGAACATGCTGGACCTGGCCCGCGCCCGCCTGGCAGGCGGTATCCCGCTGGTGCGCGCCAGTGCCTGCCTGGGTGAGATCACCGAGCGGGTGGTGCAGGAATACCAGGCCACGTATCCGGGCAGCGTCATCGAACGTCGCATCGAGGGTGACGACAATGGCTACTGGGACGGCGACCGCCTGGGCCAGGTAGCGGCCAACCTGCTGGGCAATGCCCTGCAGCATGGCGAGCCGGGCCATCCGGTCTGCATCGGCATCGATGGACGCAGCGAGCACGAGGTGGTGATGGTGATCGCCAATCGCGGCGTGATCCCGGAAGCGCTGCTGCCGGTGATCTTCGATCCCTTCCGCGGTGGCGAGCGCGAGATTGGGCGCAAGGAAGGCCTGGGACTGGGTCTCTTCATCGCCCAGCAGATCGTCAAGGCACATGGCGGCAGCATCAGCATGACCTCCGATGACCAGGTGCAGACCATGGTGACGGTGCGCTTGCCGCGCCGTTGAGCCGTACCGGCGCGTCGATAACGGCGACCGGCGCTATGGAGGTAAAAAAGCCAGCTCCCTGGAGCTGGCTTTTTGCTGCTTGAGGCGGGTTTATTGCCAACCATACCGCCGCGCATACCAGCCCTTCATCGCCTGGATCAGCACCGCATAGGCCACCAGGATTGCCACCAGCCACGGGAAGTAGGCCAGTGGCAACGCTTCCAGCTTGAAGTAGTGCGCCAGCGGCGTCATCGGGATGGCGATGCCGATGGCCATGATCACCAGCGTCATTCCCATCAGCGGCCAGGAGGCGCGGCTCTGGAAGAAGGGGATGCGACGGGTGCGGATCATGTGCACGATCAGGGTCTGCGAGAGCAGGCCTTCGATGAACCAGCCGGACTGGAACAGGGTCTGGTGCTCCGGCGAGCTGGCACCGAAGACGAACCACATCAGTGCGAAGGTGCTGATGTCGAAGATCGAGCTGATCGGGCCGAAGAAGACCATGAAGCGACCGATGTCGCCGGCATCCCAGCGTTGCGGTTTTTCCAGGAACTCCTTGTCGACGTTGTCGAAGGGGATCGAGATCTGCGAGACGTCGTACAGCAGGTTCTGCACCAGCAGATGCAGGGGCAGCATCGGCAGGAAGGGCAGGAAGGCACTGGCGATCAATACCGAGAAGACATTGCCGAAGTTGGAACTGGCCGTCATCTTGATGTACTTCAGCATGTTGGCGAAGGTCTTGCGGCCTTCCAGCACGCCTTCTTCGAGCACCATCAGGCTCTTTTCCAGCAGGATCAGGTCGGCCGCTTCCTTGGCGATATCGACAGCAGTATCGACCGAGATGCCGATGTCGGCCGCGCGCAGGGCCGGGGCGTCGTTGATGCCGTCGCCCATGAAGCCGACCACGTGACCACGGTCATGCAGCACGCGCACGATGCGCTCCTTGTGGGCCGGCGAGAGCTTGGCAAAGACGGTCACGGTTTCCACCGCTTCGGACAATTCGGCGTCGCTCATCTTTTCCACATAGGAACCGAGCAGCATGCCCTTGACCTCCAGCCCGACCTCGCGGCAGATCTTGGCAGTCACCAGTTCGTTGTCACCGGTGAGGATCTTGACCTTCACGCCATGGGCGCGCAGGGCGGCCAGCGCCGGTGCGGTGGATTCCTTGGGCGGGTCGAGGAAGGCGATGTAGCCGATCAGGACCAGATCCGATTCATCGGCCAGGCTATAGACCTCCTTGGTCGGCGGCAGATCGCGGGCGGCTACGCCGACCACGCGCAGGCCTTCGGCGTTGAGGCTGCCGGTGGTGGCGCGGATTTCCTCCAGCAGTTCAGCGGTGAGCGGCACGATCTGGCCGTTCACGCGGGCGTGCGAGCAGACCGAGACGATCTCTTCCACCGCGCCCTTGCAGATCAGCTCATGGTGGTCTTCGCGCTCGGACACCACCACCGACATGCGGCGGCGCTGGAAGTCGAAGGGGATTTCATCGACCTTGCGATAGGCCGAGGCGATCGACATCTCGCGCTGCAGTTCGGCGTGTTCCAGCACGGCCACGTCCAGCAGGTTCTTCAGACCGGTCTGGTAGTAGCTGTTGAGGTAGGCGTACTGCAGCACTTCGTCATCGGGCTCGCCGTGGATGTCGGTGTGGCGTTCCAGGAAGATCTTGTCCTGGGTCAGCGTGCCGGTCTTGTCGGTACACAGCACGTCCATGGCGCCGAAGTTCTGGATCGCATCGAGCCGCTTGACGATCACCTTCTTGCGCGACAGCGCCACGGCGCCCTTGGCCAGGGTCGAGGTGACGATCATGGGCAGCATTTCGGGCGTCAGTCCCACCGCCACCGACAGGCCGAACAGGAAGGCCTCGACCCAGTCACCCTTGGTGAAACCGTTGATGAAGAACACCACCGGCGTCATCACCAGCATGAAGCGGATCAGCAGCCAGCTGACCTTGTTCACGCCCGCCTGGAAGGCGGTGGGGGTGCGGTCGGTGGCGGTGACGCGCTCGGCCAGGGCACCGAAATAGGTGCGCTTGCCGGTGGTCAGGACCACGCCGCTGGCCGAACCGCTGACCACGTTGGTGCCCATGAAGCACAGGTTGTCCAGCTCCAGCGGGCTGCTGGTGTTGAGGTTGCTGGGGGTCACGAACTTTTCTACCGGCAGCGATTCGCCGGTCATCGCCGCCTGGCTGACGAACAGGTCCTTGGCCGACAGCAGGCGCAGGTCGGCCGGGATCATGTCACCGGCCGAGAGCAGCACGATGTCGCCCGGTACCAGGTTGCGGATCGGTACTTCGACGCGACGCGCACCCTTGGGATGCAGGGTCACGTCGAAGTAGCGCTGGGCTTCGGCGGCGATCTCCTCGACTTGGTCGTGACGCATCACCGTGGCGGTGTTGCTGACCATGGCCTTGAGCTTGTCGGCGGCGGTGTTGGAGCGGGCTTCCTGGACGAAGCGCAGCAGCGTGGAGACCACCACCATGGTGCCAATCACGATGGCAGCCTTCATGTCCTCGGTGTAGAAGGACACCGCCGCCAGCAGGGTCAGCAGCAGGTTGAAGGGATTCTTGTAGCAGTGCCACAGGTGGACTGGCCAGGTCAGCGGCTTTTCGTGTTCGACTTCATTGGGGCCGCTGTGGACGCGGATGGCGTCGGCTTCGGCCTCGGTGAGCCCATCCGGGCGCGATTGCAGGCGCTGTAGCAGGGCCTGTGCTTCGCTGCGGGAGGCCTCGCTCAGTTGTTCGGCCAGGGTCTGCGGGACTTCGCGGGTGACCGGGGCGCTGCGGAACATGTCCATGCCCAGGCGGCGGAAGTGACGATCCATGCCGCGTGCGCGGATGAAGCTGGCAAAGGTTTCTTTCAGCAGGTTCAGATTCATGACGTGCTTCTTTTCTTGTTGGTCTTCGTCCCGGGGACGAAGGATGTGCATCGCACCGGCAAGCGCTTGGACTTGCCGGCCTCGGATCAGCGCCGTGGCCGGTCCCCGCCGGCAAGGGTGCGGGCGAGCGGGCAGGGCGCGCTGGGTCTTCGCGTGTTCATGGAATGTGCATAGCCTCCGCCTGGTTGAGCGGAGCCCCTGTCATCGGCGCCTGATGGCGCAAGCAGAGCAGGCCGCGCGCGGCGATGAGCCAGGCGGGCGTACATACGGCATGCGGCAGGCAAAAGCCGTCCCGGCGCTGCGCAGGGCAGGCAAGGCGTGGTGATGCATGCGTTGTGCCGCCGTGTCTGCGGCGGTCGATCGTCGATCTGTCGTTGTGAGGGAATATCGCTGTCGCCAGGGCGCGGGGAAACCCGTCAAACAGGCTGCGCGCTACCGACATGAGATGCCGTCATCTGCCTTGTGCAAGATGACGACAGGAAGAAGTCCTGCTGAAATCCTTGCTGAGGCTTAACCCGGAATTAACCGGCAACAACTGTCACCCGAACAAGTGCCCATGAGAGGGACTCCAGAAAATGAGAACGGGCGAATTCTACGCCCGCGCAGAAAACAGGGTCAAGGCAATTCGCGCGATCTTGCCAAAAATTTGTGCATGTGCAACAGATGCGATGCTGGCTGTCAGCCCTTTGTCAGGGCCGCCCGGCGGGCATCTCCGGGCCATGCCTGCGCTGCTGTGCAGCACCGATTGTTCCCGCTGCTGCCTTGTCTTCCATGATGTGCGACCTATACTCGAAACGAGGCAAGCCCCATCAAGAGTACGCGCACCACGCGCAAGACCAAGAAACTCGACCAGGAGACGCATCATGCCCAACCTCATCATGAACAACCTCATGTTCTTCATCCCGATGGCCCTGGCGGGCTTGTTGTTGTGCGGGGAGGTACCGGTGGCGTCACGAATGGTGCGAACCAGTTTGAGAGCAGTGGGCGCGGTCTTTGGCGCGCTGCTCGCCCTTTTAGTACTGGAGGCACTGCCAGTGCTAATTTAGCGGGCTTTCTGCGGCCCGCTTTGCCGCTCGTTGCGGCAATGGCTGGGGCATCGGTGCAGGCATTTCCAGGGAACCAGCCTATTCTTTGAGTTTGCCGATCGCCCCGCCTTGATTTCCCTAGGTCGATGTTTTCACAGTGGTCTCGTGGCGGCCCCGAAAACATCGGCCTTTTTTGCGTCTGCTTTTCTTGCCTGCCGGTGCCCTCGGGCAGATGCCCCCCGGTCATTCCATCGATCTACCCTTCCTACACCGTCGTCGCCGTTGGTCGCTGATCAGGGCGCTCCGTTCCTGCGTGCCAGGCTGGCATCCCACACCACCAGGCGATCGCGACCACTTTCCTTGGCGCAGTACATGGCGTGGTCAGCGCGCTGCAACCAGACGAAGTGGGCTTCCATGTCCGCCGAGAAGGGCACCAGTCCTGCGCTGACGGTGCAACCGTATAAATTGTTTTCATCATTTGTGCTGCGCGCCGCCTCGACCAGACGCTGCGAGAGCTGCAGCGCTTCGGCGGGGGCGATATCACGCAGGATGACCACGAATTCCTCGCCCCCGTAGCGACCGATGAGGTCGTCTGCCCGCAGTGCAGCACGCAGCAGGCGCGAGAAATTGCGCAAGACTTCGTCGCCCGTGAGGTGGCCGTGGGTATCGTTGATGCTCTTGAAATGGTCCAGGTCCAACAACAGCAGGAAGGCCTGGTGACTCCCCGCGCCGCCCTGGCTGCGCTGTTCGAATTCCGCGATCAGCTGACTTTCCCAGTAACGCCGATTGAACAGTCGGGTCAGGCCGTCGGTCTGGCTGACGATCTCGAACTCCCGTGAGCGCTCGGCCAGCTTCTTGGACATTTCATAGGTGGACTTGCCCAGCGCCAGCGGATACAACGCCATCATCGGCAGGCAGGCGAGGACGGTGGTCAGGTCGGACTGCGGCAGGAAGTGCGCATCCAGCAGCCACCAGCCCAGCGCGCAGGCGGCGATGCTGGCATACAGTCCGCGCATGAACAGGCGCAGGCCGCCGGCGGCGATATTGTCCATCGACAGCATGGAGATGATGACCGCGCTGGGGATCAGGTTGCCGTTGAGGGCGGCGATCCAGAAGCCGCCGATGGCGGCATCGATGACCAGGTTGCGCCGCTCGGCGCGATAGGGGATGGCGCTGTTGAGCGCCCAGTGGCGCGCCACGTGCGGCCACAGGTAGCCGTGGCCGAACAGCGCCAGCCAGAGTGGCCAGATCACCGGATTCTGCATGAAACCGGCTGCCACGCAGAAGAAGCCGACCCCCAGGCCGATCACGCGCAGGCGATAGATGCGCTGTACGAAGCGCACTCCCTTGCCGATCAATGCTTCCGGCGGCATGTCGTCCGCCCGCCCCGGGCGCTGGCGGTAAAGTGCCACCGGGTCGACCAGCTCGCGCAGCCTACGCAGCAGCGTCGGCGGCGAGCGCGATCCGGCGCGCTGCTCGTTGTTGGAACGGGATGGCATGGTGTGCTGTTGTTCTTTCGATCCGGTCCACCCGGGGCTGGCCATCCCGGCGTAACGGCAGGGCCAGTGCGATGACGTACGTACCGATACAAAAAAGGGGTCCGCAAGCGTAACCCCACTACCACATTGCAGGCAAGCCTGGATCGACCCGGTGTGCGCGGGCCTTGATCTGGAGCAGGGCGGGAACCCGCGCCGATGACCGTTTGTCAGTGGGATGGCAGTGTCGCACGGCGGTATGACGCCCTGATGTCCCGATGCAGCAGGGGTGATCCCTGCCCCCCCGTCGGCGCAAGCGACATTGTCGATCCCCTATAATGCCTGCTTCCCGTCGACCCGCTGATCATGTTCCGTTTCTCCTCTCCTGCGCTGCGCCGCCTTTCTCTCTCGTCCTTCACGCTGGCCGTCGCGCTGCTGGCGCCTGCATCGCCGCTGTTTGCGCAAGGCCTGCCGCCACCGGTGGTGGGCGCGCTGCGCGTGGCGCATATCCCGCAGCAGAACACCGGCGTGGTGGTGGTCGATGCCGAGAGCGGCAAGCGCCTGCTGGCGTCCAGCAATGTCGGCCAGCCCTTCAACCCTGCCTCGGTCATGAAGCTGGTGACCACCGACGCTGCGCTGGAGATACTGGGCCCCACCTACACGTGGAAGACCCAGGCCTACATCGATGGTAGCCTGGCTGGTGGTGTACTCAATGGCGACCTGATTCTCAAGGGCGGTGGTGACCCCAAGCTGGTGCTGGAAAATTTCTGGCTGTTCCTGCGCCAGCTGCGCGCACGCGGCATCAAGGACATCCGCGGCAATCTGGTGCTGGACCGCAGCTATTTCGCCGAGTCCAGTTATGACCCCTCGCAGTTCGACGGCGATCCGCAGAAGCCCTACAACGCCGGCCCCGATGCCTTGCTGCTGAACTACCGCACCCAGGCCTTCCGCTTCGAGCCGGATGCCGCCGCCGGTGTGGTCAATGTCAGCATGGACCCGCCCATGGCCGGTTTCACCATCACCCCACCGCGCCTGTCACAGGAGCCTTGCGGCGACTGGCAGGGCAAGCTGATGCTCAACAACGACCTCAATGGTGCCAGCTTCGGTGGCACCTACGCTGCCGATTGCGGGCCGCGGGTGTGGTATGTGCACCCCTACCGCATGAACAATGCGCAGTATGTCGGCGCCAGTTTTGTCCAGATGTGGGCCGAGCTGGGGGGCAGTTTTTCCGGGCGCGTGGTCAACGGGGTGGTCACGCCCTCGGCGCGGCTGATGGTGGAGGTGCAATCGCCGACGCTGCCGGAAGTCATCCGCGACATCAACAAGTACAGCAACAACGTCATGGCGCGCCAGGTGCTGCTCACGCTGGGCGCCGAGATGACCGGGCAGCCGGGCGACACGGTCAATGCCGCACGCGTCGTGCGCGGCTGGCTCAACGACAAAGGCATCGATACCAATGGACTGGCCATCGAGAATGGCGCCGGCCTGTCGCGGGTGGAGCGGGTCACGCCCTCGCTGCTGGCCAGCGTGCTGGTGCAGGCCTACCGTTCGCCGTTGATGCCGGAATTCGTTTCCTCGCTGCCGCTGGTGGGCTATGACGGCACCATGCGCCGACGCCTGAAGACGCAGAGCGTGGCCGGCCAGGCCCACATCAAGACCGGCACCCTGAACGACGTACGCTCGATCGCCGGCTACGTGCAGGCGGCCTCGGGCAAGACCTATGTGGTGGTGTTCCTGATCAACCACGCTGCCGCACCCAATGGGCAGAAGGCGCAGGATGCCTTGCTGCAGTGGGTGTACGAGAACGGCTGAGGCACCAGCTCCAAGGCGGCTTGTCTACAGCAGCAGGGGTTTGTCGGAGAGTTCGTTGTGGTCGCGGTCATCACCCTGGCGCGGCATTGCCGTCTGTAGCAGCGCATGCAGGGCGGCCAGCGCTTGCAGGGTACTGGCTTCGTAATCACCCCTGGCATAACCCGCCGTCATCAGACGGCACACCTGCATCCACTGCTCGCGGGTGACATGCCGATTGATGCCACGATCAGCGACGATTTCCACCTTGCGGTCGGCCAGGTTGATGTAGACCAGCACGCCGCAGTTTTCTTCGGTATCCCAGATGCGGTAGTGCGAAAACAGTTCGTGGGCGCGCTGCCTGGCGCTTTCGCCGCGTCGCACGGCACCCAGTGACAATGCCGCTTCGACAATCACGCGGACCTGCGCCCGGTGCCGTTGCTCCCCTTCGCCGATGCTGGCCTGGATGGCCTTGAGCGTGGTCGAGGGGAAGGCACGCCGCGCCGTGGTGCGGGTGCTGCGCAGATGGCGCAGCAGGCGCACCGGCAGGGAAGGGGATGGGGTGTTGTGAGGCATGTCACCAGTCTCCTGAAGCGCCGCCACCATCGAAGCTGCCACCACCGCCGGAGAACCCGCCCCCGCCGGAGGAGCCGCCAAAGCCTCCACCACCGCCACCACCGCCACCCCCCGAGCGCGGCCAGCCGCGTCCGGAGGCGGCCTGGCGTGCCGCTTCGTCGAGGATGCTGCCGATGATGACGCCGGCCGTGGTGGCGCGTCCCCGGCCTCGGCCCCAGTCATTGTTGTCCAGTGTGTTGCGGGCGCCGCGGCGCGACTTCAGCAGCATGGCAAAGAACACCACCAGGAACAGCACGATCACCATCAGCGTCAACCAGCCACCACCGTCATCGGTCTGCGCAGGCCCGGTGTGGCGCTGGGCGGCGGGCAGTTTTTCCTGTTCCAGCAGGGTGGTGATGGCGGTCACGCCGGCGGCCAGGCCGCCGTAGAAATCGTTCTGGCGGAAATGCGGTGCGATCACGTCTTCCAGGATGCGCTTGGATTGGGCATCGGTGAGGCTGCCCTGCACGCCGCGCCCGGCTTCGATGCGCAGGCGCCGCAGCGACTTGGGATTGTCGCGGGCGACGATGAGCAGCACACCGTCATCCACACCCTTGCGGCCCAGTTGCCAGGCATCGGCCACGCGGATGCTGTATTGCTCGATGGCTTCCGGCGCGGTGGAGGACATCAGCAGTACCGCGATCTGGCTGCCGGTGCGCTGCTCGATCTCGGCCAGTACGCCTTCCAGGGCCTGCTGCTGTTGCGGCTGTAGCAGGTGGATCTGGTCGATGACGTGGGACGACAAGGGCGGCACGGCCACCAGGCCGTCATCGGCCCGGGCCAGGCCAGCCAGGGGCAGGAGGATCAGCAGCCAGCAGGTGATGAGCAGCTTGCGCATGGCGGACCGGGGTGGGCAGATTACTTGCCGAAGTCGACCGCAGGGGCGGTCGAGATGGCCTTCTCGTTATCCACCGTGAAGGACGGCTTGACCTCGTAGCTGAACAGCTTGGCGGTGAGGTTGGTGGGGAAGCTGCGCGCCAGGATGTTGTAGTCCTTGACCGCTGCGATATAGCGCTGGCGGGCCACGGTGATGCGGTTCTCGGTGCCTTCCAGTTGCGATTGCAGGTCGCGGAAGCTGGCGTCGGCCTTCAGTTGCGGGTAGTTCTCGGACACCACCATCAGGCGCGACAGCGCCGAGGACAGCTCGCCCTGCACCTGCTGGAACTTGGCGAAGGCCTGCGGATCATTGAGCACCTCCGGCGTGATCTGGAAGCTGGTGGCAGCGGCGCGGGCGCGGGTGACGGCTTCCAGGGTGTCCTTCTCGTGCGAGGCATAGCCCTTGACGGTGTTGACCAGGTTGGGGATCAGGTCGGCGCGGCGCTGGTACTGGTTGACCACTTCGCCCCAGGCGGCCTTGGTGGCCTCGTCCTTGGCCTGGAACTCGTTGTAGCCGCAGCCGGAGAGGATCAGTGCCGTCATGGCGACGGCCAGCCAGGCGAAGAGTTTTTTCATATTGTCTTTCCTCGTAGCAAAAGTGAAGCAATGAGAGCGCATGAGACCGGAAAATCCACGCCAAGTGCCCGATGTTCCGGGAAAACCGCTGAACATCAGTCAAATATCGAGATCGGGCCATGCCGGCGCGCTACAATAGCGCATCTTTCAGTTAAAGGCACCACCGTGACATTCATCGAGAAACTCAACGCTGCGTGGACTTCGCGCAATTCCCTGCTGTGCGTGGGCCTGGACCCCGACCTCAAGAAATTCCCGGCCGAGCTGCAAGGCCGCCCGGACGCGATCTTCGAATTCTGCCGCGCCATCATCGATGCCACCGCCGAGGCCGCCTGTGCCTTCAAACCGCAGATCGCCTATTTCGCCGCGCTGGGCGCGGAAGAACAGCTGGAGCGCATCTGCGCCTATCTGCGCAGCAACTATCCCGAGATCCCCCTGGTGTTGGATGCCAAGCGCGGCGATATCGGCGCTACCGCCGAACAATACGCCCGCGAAGCCTTCGAGCGCTATGACGCCGATGTCGTCACCGTCAGCCCCTACATGGGCTGGGACTCGGTCTCGCCCTACCTGGAGTGGAAGGATCGCGGCGTGATCGTGCTGTGCCGCACCTCCAACGCCGGCGGTTCGGACCTGCAGTTCCTGGAAGTCGATGGCAAGCCGCTGTACCAGCACGTGGCGCGCCTGGTGGCCGAGAAGTGGAATACCAACGGCCAGTGCGGCCTGGTGGTGGGTGCGACCTTCCCGCACGAGCTGGCGCAGGTACGCGCCATCATCGGTGACATGCCCCTGCTGGTGCCGGGCGTGGGCGCCCAGGGCGGTGACGTCGAAGCCACCGTGAAATCCGGCAGGACCGCCGCCGGCACCGGCATGATGATCAATTCCTCGCGCGCCATCCTGTACGCCAAGCCGCAGGAAGGTGAAGACTTCGCCGCGGCCGCGCGCCGCGTGGCCATCGAAACGCGTGACGCGATCAACCGCTTCCGCTGATCCTGAAGCGACGGTGCCATGAAAAAGGCGGCGACTCCGATGGAGCGCCGCCTTTGTCTTGATGGGGCCGGATTCAGTCCGACCGCATTCAGTCTGCCAGCAACTTGAGCAAGCCCTTCAGCGCATGATCCACCGTCTGCGCGCGTACCTGCTGGCGGTCGCCCTTGAAGACCAGGCGCTCGGTATAGGTCTTGTCGCCCACCCGCCAGCCGAAGCAGACGGTGCCCACCGGCTTGCCCGGCACCGCGCCACCGGGGCCGGCGATGCCGGTGGTGGAGACGGCCAGGTCCGAACTGCTGTTGGCCACCGCGCCCTCGGCCATGGCGCCGGCAATCTCCTCGCTGACGGCGCCATGCTGGGCGATCAGGGCTTCGGAAATGTCCAGCAGTTCATTCTTGGAAGCGTTCGAATAGGTGACGAAACCGCAGTCGAACCATTCCGACGATCCGGCGATCTCCGTGATGGCGTGGGCAATGCCGCCGCCGGTACACGATTCTGCAGTGGCGAGCAGCAGGCCCTTGGCTTTGAGAGTCTGGCCCACGCGGGTGGCTAGGTCTATCGTGCTGTCCATGAGTGTCATCCTCGGCTGTGCCGCAGTCTCTGTCCGTCGTAGCAGCGGGACTGCGGTCGGTTGATCAACGACGTGCGAGCCTAGGATACTCCGATGTCGGCCATTGTTGTATCGGACCAGCGCTGATTCTTCACTTACCAGTAGGCGCGCCAGAAGGCAAAGACCAGCAGGGTATAGAAGGCGGCCAGGATGTCGTCCCACATCACGCCGAAGCCGCCCTTGAAGCGGCGGTCGAACCAGGCGATCGGCGGCGGCTTGACCATGTCGAAGAAGCGGAACACCACGAAGGCCGCGAACTGCGTCTTCAGGCTGGCCGGCGTCACCAGTACCAGCACCAGCCAGAAGGCGATGATCTCGTCCCACACCATGCTGCCGTCGTCGGGCGAGTTCAGCGCCTGGCCGGTGCGATGGCAGGCCCAGATGCCGATGATGAAGCCGGCCACGATGATGGCCAGCCAGTTGCCGGCCGTGAAGACATGCGGCCAGCGCGTGGAGAGCACCGCGAAGGAGAGCCAGGCGAACAGCGTGCCGGCCGTGCCGGGCATGATGGGCGAGAGGCCGCTGCCGAAACCCTGGGCGATCCAGTGGGCCGGGTGGGCCAGCATGAAA
>NZ_PKOI01000021.1:0-79717 GCF_002870055.1 Herbaspirillum sp. BH-1
CCCCTACACCCACGCCCTCATGCGCGCCCGCCCGGCACTGGACGCCACGCCCGGCGCGCCCCTGAACGCCATTCCCGGCAGCGTGCCGCTGCCCGGCACCGTCAAGAGCGGCTGCCGCTTCACCGCCCGCTGCGCCCGCGCGCAGGACATCTGCCGCCAGGAAATGCCGCCGCTGGAAGACCTGGGCGACGGCCATCATGTGCGCTGCTGGTATCCGCATTGAAGCAAGGCTAATGACGATGAACCCTCCCCTGCTCGAAGTCCACGGACTGAAAAAACATTTTGCTGCCGGCAGCACCACCGTCAAGGCCGTTGACGACGTCTCCTTCAGCATCGCCGAAGGCCAGACCCTGGGCCTGGTCGGCGAATCCGGCTGCGGCAAGTCCACCACCGGACGCAGCGTACTGCGCCTGATCGAACCCACCGAAGGCAGCGTGCGCTTCATGGGCCAGGAAATCACCCTGCTGCCGGCCGGCCCGCTACGCGCCATGCGCCGCCACATGCAGATGGTGTTCCAGGACCCCTATGCCTCGTTGAACCCGCGCATGAGCATCGGCGAAGTGCTGGAAGAACCGCTCATCGTGCATGGCCTGCACGACCGCGCCACCCGCAAGCGCAAGGTGGCCGAAGCACTGGACATGGTGGGTCTGAACCCGGCCTATGCGGCGCGCCATCCGCACGAATTCTCCGGCGGCCAGCGCCAGCGCGTGGGCATCGCCCGCGCCATCATCACCCGCCCCAGGCTGGTGGTGGCCGACGAAGCCGTCTCGGCGCTGGATGTCTCGATCCAGGCGCAGATCCTCAACCTGCTGCGCGAACTGCAGCAGGAACTGGGGCTGACCTATCTCTTCGTCTCGCACGACCTGGCCGTGATCCGCCATGTGAGCGACACCATCGGCGTGATGTACCTGGGCCGCATGGTGGAGCTGGGCGCGCGCGAAGACATCTATGCCCGGCCCAGCCACCCCTATACACAAGCCCTGCTCTCGGCCATCCCGCGTGAACACCCACGCGAGCAGCGCCAGCGCATCGTGCTGCAGGGAAGCATCCCCAACCCTGCCGCGCCGCCCGCCGGCTGCCACTTCCATCCACGCTGCCCGTCCTGCATGGAAGTCTGCCAGCGCGAAGCGCCGACCCCGATCAAGCTCAGCCCCACCCATACCGTGGCCTGCCACCTGTATCGCTAAAATACACACCTGACCCAAGAACGAGAGACCGACATGCCCGCCTTCCCCGACTTCAGCAGCAATCACTATCCCTACTTCTCGCGCCGCAGTGCGGTCTATGCCCGGCGCGGCATGGTCGCCACCTCGCAGCCGCTGGCCGCGCAAGCCGGGCTGGAAGTCCTGCAGCGCGGCGGCAATGCCATCGACGCCGCCATCGCCGCGGCCGCCGCGCTGACGGTGGTGGAGCCGACCGCCAACGGCATCGGCGGCGATGCCTTCGCCCTGGTCTGGCATGGTGGCAAGCTGCATGGTCTCAATGCCAGCGGCCCGGCGCCGCAATCGATCTCGGCCGACAAGCTCACCGGCGCCGGCCTGAAGGAGGTCCCCAAATACGGCGCCCTGCCGGTGACGGTGCCTGGCACGCCCAGCGCCTGGGCCGCCATGGCCAAGCGCTTCGGCAAGCTGGCCCTCACCGATTCGATGGCCGGTGCCATCACCCTGGCGCAGGAAGGTTTCCCGGTCTCGCCAATGGTGGCGCACGCCTGGCAGGTGGCGCAACAGAACTTCAAGCGTGAATTCAAGGACGCCCATTTCCAGTCCTGGTTCGATACCTTCTGCATCGACGGCCGAGCACCGCAAGCCGGCCAGCTGTGGCGCTCGGCCGGCCACGCCGCGACCCTGCAATCCATCGCCGAGGATGGCGCCGAAGGTTTCTATCGCGGTGAACTGGCTGGCCGGATCGCCGCCTTCATCCAGCAAGCCGGCGGCTACCTGCAAGCCTCCGACCTGGCCGCCTTCCAGCCGGAATGGGTGGACCCCATCGGCGTGAACTATCGCGGCTACGACGTCTGGGAAATCCCGCCCAATGGCCACGGCATGGTGGCGCTGATGGCGCTGAATCTGCTGAAGGCCTACGACTTTTCCGAGCGCGATACCCTGGCCACCTATCACCGCCAGATCGAAGCCATCAAGCTGGCCTACGCCGATGGCCTGGCGCACATCGCCGACCCGGCCCACATGAAGGTGACAGTCGAGCAGTTGCTCTCCGACGCCTATGCCGACGAACGCCGCAAGCTGATCGGCGAACGCGCCACCCTGCCGGTGGCCGGCGACCCCTCACGCGGCGGCACGGTCTATCTGTGTACCGCCGATGCCGAGGGCAACATGGTGTCCTTCATCCAGAGCAACTACATGGGCTTTGGCTCCGGCCTGGTGGTACCGGGTACCGGCATCGCCCTGCACAACCGTGGCAACAACTTCACCCTGGAAGCCGGCCATCCCAACATGCTGGCACCAGGCAAGCGCCCGTATCACACCATCATCCCCGGCTTCATGACGCGCAACGGCCAGGCAGTCGGTCCCTTCGGCGTGATGGGCGGCTTCATGCAACCCCAGGGCCATGTGCAGATGGTGATGAACACGGTCGATTTCGGCCTCAACCCGCAGGCATCGCTGGATGCGCTACGCTGGGAATGGGAAAAGGGCAACAAGGTCTCCATCGAGCACAGCACCGCCGAACACCTGTTCCGTGGCCTGGGCGGGCTTGGTCACGAGGTCTCGTGGTCGGGCAACCAGTTGGGCTTCGGCCGTGGCCAGATCATCTGGCGCAATGACGAAGGCGTCCTGTGCGGCGGTACCGAACCCCGCACCGATGGCTGCGTAGCGGCCTGGTGAGGATGCGACCATCGTGAAGAGCGTGGCTGCCCCCTCCCCCCTGCCGCCGTCGGCCGAGGCCATCGACGTGGCCGAGCCCGACGGCGACGATGCGCTGGTGCGCAGCGGCTCCCTGCCCGAGTATGTCTACGCCCAGCTGCGGCAGGATATCTTCGACATGCGGCTGCTACCCGGCGACCAGATCACCGAGACCGAAATCGCCGCCTACTTCAAGGTCTCGCGCACGCCGGTGCGGCAAGCCCTGCAGCGCCTGCAGAACGATGGCCTGATGCAGGGCTACGTGCGCGGTGGCTGGGAGATCGTGCCGATCGATTTCAAGCGCTTTTCCGACCTCTACGAAATGCGCAAGCTCATCGAGACCCACGCCGTGCGCCGCCTGTGCGCCCAGGCCGGCGACCAGAGCGTGCTGGCCGGCCTGCGCGCCTCCTGGTGCGTGCCGGAGCAGGCCCGCGAGCTGGATGGCCCCAAGGCCGCACAGCTCGATGAAGTGTTCCACCAGACCCTGGTGCGCGCGGCCGGCAACCAGGAGATGGCCGATACCTTCGACCGCCTGACCGACCGCATCCGCATCGTGCGCCGCCTGGATTTCCTCTATGGCGATTGCCTGCACTCGACCTACGAGGAACATGCCGCCATCCTGGACTGCATCGCAGCCGGCGATGCCGACGCGGCACAGCAGATCATGGGAGAGCACATCGACGGCAGCCATGCCGAGGTCAACCAGATCACCCTGCACCGCCTGCACAGCGCCCGGGCGACCGCCACCACCAAGCCCCCGGCCTATGTGTCGGTGCGGGTGCGGCGCTCGTTCTGACCGCTGCTGACCCCGCCTGAAAAGACCGCGGTGCTGTGTTAGGCTTTCCGCTTCATCATCAATCTACCGAGCGGGGAGACACGCATGAAAGTTGCAGTGATGGGCGCGGGTGCAGTGGGCTGTTATTTTGCCGGGATGCTGGCACGCGCCGGACATGAGGTGGTCCTGGTGGGCCGCCCCCAGCACGTGGAGGCCTTCAATACCCGTGGCCTGCGGCTGGAAGCCAAGACCTTCGATGAGACCATCCCCGTCAAGGCCAGCACCGATCCCGCCATTGTCGCCGGCGCCGAGCTGGTGCTGTTCTGCGTCAAGTCTCCTGATACCGAAACTGCCGGTGCGCAACTGCGCCCCTACCTGGGCGCCGATACGCTGGTGCTGACATTGCAGAACGGTACTGACAATGCCGAGCGTCTGCGCACCGTGATCCCGCAACCGGTGTCGGCGGCGGTGGTCTACGTCGCCACCGAAATGGCCGGCCCCGGCCACGTCAAGCACCACGGACGCGGCGAACTGGTGATCGAACCGGCTGCCCGCAGCCGGGCTGCCGCCGATGCCCTGATCGCCGCCGGCGTGCCTACCGAGATATCCGACAATGTGCGTGGCGCCCTGTGGCTGAAGCTGATCATCAACTGCGCCTACAACGCCCTCTCCGCCATCGCGCAACTGCCCTACGGCAAGCTGGTGGAAGGCGTGGGCGTGCCGGAGGTGATGGCCCACCTGGTGGCCGAATGCAAGGCCGTGGCCGCTGCCGAAGGGGTGACCCTGGCCGGCGACGTCGACACCGCCGTACGCAAGATCATCGAGACCATGCCCTCCCAGTTCTCCTCGACCGCGCAGGACCTGGCACGCGGCAAGCCCAGCGAAATCGACCATCTGAACGGCTTCATCGTCCGGCGCGGCCAGGCCCATGGGCTGTCCACACCGGTCAACCTGACCGTGCATGCGCTGGTCAAGCTGATCGAGAGCAAGGTGAAGTGACTACGAGGGAAACCAGGGCAGACACCTTAGCCGAATAGCCGGGCGTCGAACTGGAAGAGCTGCTTTTCCACGACCCTGACACCGGCCATCTGCGGATGCAGGGGATTGAGCAGAAGGTTGAAATCGGTGGGACTGACCACCGATGGCACCTTCATGACAAGCTGTTTCCCCTGCTCGATCCAGTGCTTCCCGATAGCCGCCGTGCTGGCCGGATCGCGGGTGATGTCGGACCAGTCCGGTGGCAGCTCCGGAACATAGGCCTTGCGCACCTCGGCCTGCGGCAACTCCAGCACGACCAGGTAGAAGTTGGCCCGTGGCATCAGCCCGGCCATGTGGACCAGGGATTCCAGCAGCGCCGTGGAGGCGCTACAGCAGGTATAGAGCACCCGCAGGCCACGCGGATTCCAGCGACCGCCACTCAAGGCAGCGCCATTGCCGGAAAGATCATCGGCCGCATAATGCCCCGGTTTTTCCTTGGCGAGCCGGTAAACACGGGTGACACTCAAGCCGCCACCCCGAAGGCGATACGGCTCAGGATATCGCGGACCCGGTCATAGCCCGGCTGCGTATCGAGTACCTCCAGCGGCGTCATGCCGCCCAGGGTGGCATTGGGACGACACATCCACTGCGCCGCCAGTGCTTCATCCTCGAAGACATCGGCTGCCTGTTCGCGGACGTAGAGCACGCGTGCGATGCGGTCCGATTCCGGCCCCGAGAGGCGTTCCTTGCGTGAAATCTTGCGCAGAATGGTCGAACTGGGCAGGCCCAGCCCGGCCAACAGCGTCTGCAGGGGAACCTGCAACAGTTCCTTGGCAACGCGCTCGGCGATGATGGCCTCCATGCCATCGCGGATGGTCCGACCCTGGCTGATCGGGTCCATGCTGGCGAAACGTTCGAAATCATGCGGCCTGGCACCCAGGCCATGCGTCACTTTCGCGGAAGCGGATGCACGGACGGCGGCGGATCGTGTTGCCATGGTCAACCTCTCATTTGGTCAGTTTCACTCTCTCATCTTAGAGCCTTCCCAAATGAGAGTCAACAAACTACCAAATGAGAGAGCCTAGCGCAGCATGGCCGACATCGCCGACAAGCTGTTGAGCACGCGCACCGCGTATTCCGCCGTCGGCGCATCGAACTCCACGGTGACATTGTCGCTGCGCTCCAGGATGGGCAACTGGCTGAACAGGTCAGCCAGCGCCACCGTCTGCGCCTGCAGGCGACACCGCAATGGTCCGCGAAGGGGCAGTACCGGCATCGACGCCGGTTGCGCCAGCAGGCTGGCCACTGCCTGCCGGGCGCGCTCTTCCAGCAACACACAAGATTGTTGCGGGGTCAGCGAATCGCCACTGTTGGCGCCATAGGCTTTCTTGGTCTCGGCAAAGACCGCGTGGGGATACAGCGGCTGGTTTTCCTCGATGAAGGCATCGTCCCCGCTGCCGAAGATCACCGGCACGCCGTGCTCGGCCGCCAGTGCGCCATAGAGACCGGCCTCGCCCATCTCCTGCCCACCCAGCCAGACCCGGGCAAAGGCAAAGCTGTTGGTGGTGTGCGCGAGGATGCCGCGCCCCTGGGCGCGCGAGTGGTAACCCACCAGCATCACGGCATCGATCTCCTGGTCCACGCCACCCATCATGCCCAGCACGCGGGGCTTGCCCAGCACCATGCGGGCCTGCGGATGCAGCAGGTCCGGCAGCAGATTGCGGAAGCCGCCATGCGAGTCGTTGACCTTGATGGCGGTGGCACCGGCCGCCAGGGCACCGCGGATGACGGCGTTGGCTTCTTCCGTCATCCAGCGCCGGGCGCGTTCATATTCGCCGTTGCCGGCACGGGTCTGCTCGACGTGAAAAACCCCGGCCACGCCTTCGATATCGACGGAAACCAGAATGTTGGCGCGTTTGCCAGTCATGAAAATCTCGCTACGGTAAGTGGTTCAGTTCGATGCCGCCAGCCGCTCGCGCAGGCTGACGCGCACATGGCCGTCGCGGCCGTACACGGTCTCAGCGGCAAAGAGCGCATGGACGATGGCCTGCTCCACGCTGTCGGCGGCAGCATGGAACAGCGGGTCCAGCAGATGATCGGCCAACAAGGCCATCTGCGCGCACTCGGCCTCGGCCTCGATCTGCTGCGCGGTCGAAAACGCCAGGGCGATATCGCCGCTGCCGTGCCCATAGGCCGATCCGGTCCGTGCCAGCCCGGCGCCGGCCCGTACGGCCAGGCGCTTCAACTGACGCGCATCCAGCGGCGCATCGGTGGCCAGGAGGATGATGATGGAGCCCTTCTCGGGGGCGGCATCCGGCGGCTCTGCAGCGGCCAGGCGCGCGCCCAGCGGATCGCCGGCCAGGATCAGCTCGGGCAGGCGACCGAAGTTGGACAGCACCAGCGCCCCCACGGTGTAGCCCTGCCCGGCGGCGCCGACAATGGCTACTCGGGAAGCCGTCCCGATCCCGCCCTTCAGGCCGAAGCTGGACATGCCGCGCCCGGCGCCCACCGAACCTTGGGCCACCTCAGATGAAACTGCCTGCAGGGCCGCATCGAAATGCGCCGGCTGCACCGCCATCGCCTGCAGATCGTTGAGATAGCCGTCATTGCATTCCAGCACCAGCGGATTGACGGTGGGCAGGCTGCGCCCGCATTGCGGGTTGGCGCGCAGGGTGTGGGCGATCTGGGCGTTGAGCAGCGTGCCGACGGCGAAGGTGTTGGACAGCGCAATCGGCGTCTCCAGCAGGCCCAGCTCTTCCAGTTGCACCAGTCCGGCACTCTTGCCGAAGCCGTTGATGACCGCCGCGGCCGCCGGCAGGCGGTGGGTGAACAGGTTGCCGCCATGCGGCGCAATCACGGTCACCCCGGTCTGTACCGGGCCGTCATCGAGGGTGCAATGGCCGACGGTCACGCCGGCCACGTCGGTGATGCTGTTACGCGGGCCGGCGGCAAGCCGGCCAATGTGCGGTAGCGTCGACATAGGCGACTTCGTCACAAGCGGCAGGCCCATCGCCATCAACGCTGATCGATCTTGGGATCGAGCGCGTCACGCAGGCCATCGCCCAGCAGGTTGAAAGCCAGTACGGTGAGGAAGATGGCGATGCTGGGCACCAGCGCCACGTGCGGCGAGGTCACCATGTCGGCGCGGGCTTCGTTCAACATCAGGCCCCACTCCGGCGTGGGCGATTGCGCACCCAGGCCGAGGAAGGACAGCCCCGCGGCAGTAATGATGGAGGTGCCGATGCGCATGGTGAAATACACCACGATGGCCGAGATGGTGCCGGGGAAGATGTGCTTCCACATGATGGTGGTATCGGACGCACCGATGCTGCGGGTAGCCTCGATATAGGTCAGGTTCTTCAATTGCAGGGTATTGCCCCGCACCAGGCGGGCAAAGGCCGGGATGCTGAACACCGACACCGAGATGATGACGTTGATCATGCCGCCACCCAGGATGGCGACGATGCCGATGGCCAGCAGGATGCCGGGGAAGGCGAACAGTACGTCGCAGATGCGCATGGTGATGCGGTCCCACCAGCCCTCGTAGTAGCCGGCCAGCAGGCCGAAGACGGTGCCGATCACGGCGCCGATGGCCACCGAGAAGAAGCCCGAGGCCAGCGAGATGCGTGCGCCCATCAGGATGCGACTGAAGATGTCACGGCCCAGCGAGTCCACACCGAACCAGTGAGTCCAGGTCGGCGGCGAGTTCAGGGCGTCGTAGTCGAAGAAGTTCTCGGCATCGAACGGCACGATCCAGGGGGCCAGGATGGCGACCAGGATCAGCAGCAGGATGAACACGCCGGCATAGACGGCCAGCCGCTGTTTCTTGAACTTGCGCCAGAATTCGCGCCACGGGGTGCGGATCTTCTGGCCAGAGGCCGCGACCGCGGCGGGATCGGGCGGCGGCAAGGGCGCGCCGGTTTCGGAGGTGGTTGCCAGAGGCGAATTGGAGAGCGACATGATTCCCCTCACTTGAAACGGATGCTGGGGTTGATCACGGCATACAGCACGTCCACCACCAGGTTGATGAAAATGAATTCCAGCGAGAACAGCAGGATCTCGGCCTGGATGATGGGGTAGTCACGCATTTCGACCGCGTCCACCAGCAGGCGCCCCATGCCCGGCCAGTTGAAGACCACCTCGACCAGGATCGAGCCGCCCAGCAGGAAGCCGAACTGCAGGCCCATCATGGTGACCACCGGAATGAGGGCATTGCGCAGGCAGTGCTTGATGACTACCACCGTCTCGGTCAGGCCCTTGGCGCGGGCGGTACGGACGAAGTCTTCCTGCAGGATCTCGATGAAGGAGGAACGGGTGAAGCGCGCCATCACCGCCGCCACCGCCGCGCCCAGCGTGATCGAGGGCAGGATGTAGTGGCGCCAGGTGTCGTCGCCCACCGTGGGCAACCATCCCAGATTGACCGAAAACACCTGCATCAACAGGATGCCCAGCGAGAAGGCCGGGAAGGAAATGCCGGACACCGCCAGCGTCATGCCCAGACGATCCGGCCACTTGTTACGCCATACCGCCGAGGAAATGCCGATGATCAGACCGAAGATCACGGCCCAGATCATGGCCACCACCGTCAACCACAGCGTGGGCCAGAAGCGCGCGGCGATCTCTTCGGAGACCGGGCGCTTGCTGCGGATGGAACGACCGAAGTCACCCTTGGCGGCGTTGACGAAGAAGTTCACGAACTGCTCCGGCAGGGGCTTGTCCAGGCCGAGGTCGGCACGCACCAGCGCGACCGTCTTGTCGTCGGCGTCGGGGCCGGCCGCCAGGCGTGCCGGGTCGCCCGGCAACAGGTGCACGAACAGGAATACCAGGACCGCCACCAGCAGCAGCGTGGGAATCAGGCCTAACAGGCGTTTGATGACAAAGGAAAACATGATGCTCTCTGAATAAGGCCGCTCGTCGCCGATGGATCGGACCCTTCTTGTTGCGCGATGGACCAGGCGTCCACCGAAGAATGCAAGCGGCGGCGCGCTCCTGCTGCGCCGCCGCTTGGTGCTGCCTGCTTACTTCGTCAGTTCGATGTTCTCGAATTCAATCGCCTGGTCAGGCATCACGTAGACGCCCTTGAGGTTCTTGTTGCGCGCGTACAGCAGCTTTTCGGTCACCAGGAAGGCCCACGGAGCATCCTTCCAGATTTCCTGCTGGGCATCCTTGTACAGGGCTTCCTTGTCCTTTCGCTCGGTCAGGGTCAGGGCCTTGGCGATGTCGGCATCGACCTTGTCGTTCTTGTAGTAGGCGGTGTTGTACAGACGCGGCGGGAAGGCTTCCGACGCCAGCAGCGGACGCAGCGCCCAGTCGGCTTCACCGGTCGAGGAGGACCAGCCGATGTAGAGCAGACGTACCGGCGCGGTGGCAGGGTCTTGCCAGCTTTCCACGCGTTCCACGCGCTGACCGGACTCCAGGGCCTGGATCTTGGCCTTGATGCCGACCTGCGCCAGTTGCTGCTGCAGGAACTGGATGATCTTCAGTGCCGTGCTGTGGGTGTAGGCCGACCACAGTTCGGTCTCGAAACCGTTCGGATAACCGGCTTCGGCCAGCAGGGCCTTGGCCTTCTTCACGTCATAGGGCCAGGGGCCGGTCTTGAAGGCGTAGTCCACGCCCTGCGGCACCACGCCTTCCATCGGCGTGGCATAGCCGTTGAAGGCCACCTTCACCAGCGCCTGCTTGTTGATGGCGTAGTTGATGGCTTCGCGCACCTTCGGGTTGTCGAAAGGCTTCTGCTTGGTATTCATCGACATGTAACGCTGGATGATGGATGGTGCGGCCACCACATCCAGGTTGGACTTGCTCTTCAACAGATCGGCCTGCTCGTAGGGCAGCGGATAGGTGAATTGCGCCTCGCCGGTCTGCATCATGGCCGAGCGGGCGTTGTTGTCGACCACCGGCTTCCAGATGATCTCGTCGACCTTGGGGTAGCCCGGCTTCCAGTAGCCGTCGAATTTCTCGACCTTGACGTAGTCGGTCTGCTTCCATTCGACGAACTTGAAGGGGCCGGTGCCGACCGGGTGGAAGGCGATGTCCTTGTTGCCGTACTGCTTCAGCGCAGCCGGCGAAATCATCACTGCCGACGGGTGGGCCAGCACGTTGATGAAGGCCGAGAACGGCTCCTTGAGCACGACCTTGACGGTGTAGTCGTTCAGGATTTCGGTCTTGGCGATGCGGTTGAAGAGGTTGTAGCGCTTCAACTTGTTGTCCGGGTTGGTGACACGGTCGAACACGGCCTTCACGGCATCGGCCTTGAACACGGTACCGTCCTGGAACTTCACGCCCTGCTTCAGGCGGATGGTGTATTCCAGACCGTCCTTGCTCACCAGGTAGCCTTCGGCCAGCACCGGAATGAGCTTCATGTCCTTGTCGAAACCGAACAGGCCCTGGTAGAAGGACTTGGCCATGGACAGCGACAGGGTGTCGTTGGCGTCATAGGGGTCCAGCGTGGTGAAGGTGGAATACACCGCCAGCGTCACGGTCTTGGCCGCGAACGCATGTGCCGCTGCAAATTGCAGCGAGGTGCCCAGGGCGCCGACGGCCAGCCATTTGGCAATGGTCATGCCCTTCCGGGTTGCAGTGGTAGTCATGTAGTCTCTCCTGATCAGTAAAGCGAGGTTGGTACGACGTAGTGGGGATTACTGCACTGAAGCATTTACAACATGGAAACCCGCCCGCGCTCAGAAAGCGCCGGCAATACGGTGCTGGGCCACAAAGTGCCCGGGAGCCACTTCCTTCAGGGGCTCCACTTTGGGCTCATCGCCCACCAGCCGGATCGGGCTGGGAATTTCATCGGTCAGCAACTTCTTGCCCGGCTGGCGCAAGGTCGGATCGGCCACCGGCACGGCCGCCATCAGCTTGCGCGTATAGGGATGCTGCGGATTCTCGAAGATCGCGCGACGCGGGCCGATCTCCACGATCTGGCCCAGGTACATCACCGCCACCCGGTGGCTGATGCGCTCTACCACGGCCATGTCGTGCGAGATGAAGATGAAGGAAATCCCCAGCTCGGCCTGCAGGTCCAGCATCAGGTTGACGATCTGGGCCTGGATCGACACGTCCAGCGCCGACACCGATTCGTCGGCGATGACGATCTTGGGGTTCAGGGCCAGGGCGCGGGCGATACAGATGCGCTGGCGCTGACCGCCGGAAAATTCATGCGGGTAGCGCTGGCCATGTTCGGGGGTGAGGCCCACGCGGGTCAGCAGTGCATCCACGCGTTCCTGGGCCCCCTCCTTCATGCCGTGCACCAGCATCGGCTCCATGATGGAGTAACCGACCGTCATGCGCGGATCGAGGGAGGCGAACGGGTCCTGGAAGATGAACTGGATATCGCGCCGCAACTGGCGCAGCTCGGTGCGCGGCAATTGCGCCAGGTCGCGGCCGCCGAATTCGACACGGCCACCGGCGATATCGACCAGGCGCAACAGGGAGCGGCCGGTGGTGGACTTGCCACAGCCGGATTCACCGACGATGGCCAGGGTCTCGCCGGCAAACAGGTCGAAGCTGACCTTTTCCACCGCATGCACACGCTGCTTGACGCGACCGAAGATGCCGCTCTTCACATCGAAGCGGGTGGTCAGGTCGCGCACCTTGAGGATGGGCTGGCGCTGGGCGGCGATCTCCTGCTGGGTCTGCAGCTCGCTGGCGATCAGGTCGGGGCGCACCTCGGCCTGCGGCGCAATACCGAAACGCAGCGGCATATCGGTACCGCGCATGGAGCCCAGGCGCGGCACGGCGGCCAGCAGGGAACGGGTATAGGGATGGCTGGGTGCGGCGAAGAGCGGCTCAACGGCGTTTTCTTCCACCTTCTCGCCACGGCACATGACCACCACGCGGTCGGCCACTTCGGCCACCACGCCCATGTCGTGGGTGATGAAGATCACGCCCATGTGCATCTCTTCCTGCAGGGAGCGGATCAGCTGCAGGATCTGCGCCTGGATGGTCACGTCCAGGGCCGTGGTCGGTTCGTCGGCGATCAACAGCGAAGGCTTGCAGGACAAGGCCATGGCGATCATCACGCGTTGCCGCATGCCGCCCGACAACTGGTGCGGATGGCGGCCCAGCACGCGCCGGGCCTCGGGGATCCGCACCATCTCCAGCATGCGCAGCGCCTCGGCCTGGGCGGCGGCGCGGCTCATGCCCTGGTGCAGGCGGATCGATTCGGCGATCTGTTCACCGACGGTGAAGACCGGGTTCAGCGAGGTCATCGGTTCCTGGAAGATCATGGCGATCTCGGCGCCCCGGATGCCGCGCATGGTGGCATTGTCGGCCTGGGCCAGATCAAGCGTCTGGCCGCTGCGGCGCAGGAACTGCATGCTTCCGCCGACGATCTTGCCGCCGCCGTGTTCGATCAGGCGCATGATCGCCAGCGAGGACACCGACTTGCCCGAACCCGATTCGCCGACGATGGCCAGGGTCTCGCCCTGGTCCACATGGAAGGACAGGTCGCGCACCGCGTCCACCGTCCGCTCGGAGGTGGCGAAGCGGACGTTGAGGTGGCTGACATCGAGCACGCGTTGTGACTGTTGCATCTTGATTCTCTCCTGCTCGGCCGACTCAGGCCGGTGCTGCGTAGATTTCGGTGACCGGCGCCAGCTCGCCGCAGCCATAGGCGCGGTACATGCCCTCGGTATTGAACGGCAGGGCGAGATTGCCCTGGGCATCGATGGCGATCACGCCACCGCGTCCGCCGACCTTGGGCAGGGTATCGAACACCACGGCGCGGCTGGCTTCTTCCAGCGACTGACCGGCATAGGCCATGCGCGCGCCGATGTCGTAACAGGCCACGGTGCGCATGAAGGCCTCGCCGGTGCCGGTGGCGGAAACCGCGACGGTGGCATTGTTGGCATAGCAGCCGGCACCGATGATGGGTGAATCACCCACCCGGCCCGGCTGCTTGTTGGTGATGCCACCGGTCGAGGTGGCCGCAGCCAGGTTGCCGAACTGGTCCAGCGCCACCGCGCCGACGGTGCCGAACTTGTGGTCGGGGTCGATGGGCTCGACGGGGGCGGCGGTCTTTTCGGCAAAGGCGAAGGAGGAGGCGTCATGGTCCAGCATGGCCCGCGACTGACCGCGCACCCGCAACCATTGCTCGTGGCGGGCATCGGTATGGAAATAGTCAGGCGTGACCGTGGCCACACCGTTGCGAGCGGCAAAGGCTTCTGCAGCGGGACCGACCAGCAGCACGTGCTCGCTCTTTTCCATCACGGCGCGGGCAGCCAGCACCGGGTTGCGCAGATTGGTGACACAGGCCACCGCGCCGGAGGCCAGGTCGGCGCCATTCATCACGCAGGCATCCAGCTCATGCCGGCCTTCGCTGGTGTAGACAGCACCATGGCCGGCATTGAACAGCGGACAGTCTTCCAGCAGGCGCACTGCTTCGGTCACCGCTTCCAGCGCCGAGCCACCGGCATTCAATACAGCCTGGCCGGCGGCCACGATGTCAGCCAGCGCCTGGTGATATCGGGCTTCGTCCTCGGCGCTCAGCGAGGCGCGCGTGATGGTGCCTGCGCCACCATGGATGGCAATTACCGGAGTGGTCATGCTTTGGTCTTTCCTTTATTGAGAGCGGCCCGGGCCGGCTTGGCGACCGGCGTCATGGCCGGACGCTGGTGCTGTTGCGGCAGATACAGCCAGGGCAGTACGAATTCGGTCATCTGCGAAGCAGCCTGCACCGAGCGCCGGGCGCGATGCGCCACCGCATCGCACAGGGCCTGGATCAAGATCAGCGCGGCCGCATCGGACGTGGGAGACAGCTTGCGATCGGTCTGGGCATAGATCGTGACATCGGCCAGCGGCACCAGCGGCGAGCCGGGAGTATCGGTGATGGCCAGGATACGGGCGCCCTTTTCCACTGCGCGCTGGGTCAGCCAGACGGTATCGGCGGCATAGCGCGGAAACACCATCGGGATCACCAGGTCGCGACTATCGAGCTTGAAGAATTGCCGGCCCGCCTGCGAAGGACCACCAGCCAGCGCCACCGAGGACACGGTGCGCACATAGGGCTCCAGCGCATGTGCCATCAGGCCGGCCAGGTAGGCCGAGGCGCCGAAGCCGGTGATGAAGATGCGTTCGGCGGCAAGAATCATGTCCACTGCCTGTTCACAATGCTCGGGCGTGAGCATGCGGCGGGTGGCCTCGATGTTATGGATGTCGCTATCGAAAGCAGCGGCCATGATCTCGGCGCTGGTGGCGGCGCGTTGCACTTCGTCGCGCAGCTTTTCCACCGGCGCCAGCGTGGTGGCAAAGTCCGCCACCAGGGCCGCGCGGAAGGAGGCATAACCATCAAAACCCAGCGCGTGGGCAAAACGGTTGGCGGTGGCTACCGAAATGCCGGCGGCCTCCGACAGTTCGTCGATGGTCATGGTAGCCGCGCGAAAGGGGTTGCCGAGCACATAGTCGGCGGTCTTGCGGTGCGACTTGGACAACTGCGGATACAGCTTGCCCACGGCCTGCGCGACCGCGCCGGCTCCCTGCAAGCTGATGTTCTTCGGTTGTTGTGTCACCGTCCGCTGCCCCGTCTGTGCTGAAGAAATCGCCCCGTGCCTGCAAACGCTCCATATCATTGATTGGATTTATATCGTTTACGAAAACGCGGGCCTCACCCATTTTTATCCTGTCGCGGGACTTGATATGACGACCCGCCCTGGCGCGAAAAATGTAAATATATTTTCATTTCAATCCGGAGTAAAGAAAAAATACTTTCAAATTCCGAATATCGATATAACGCACCAGAAGCACGCGAGTTGCGCCATGAAATGCACCAGATGTGCGCCGAACGGGACCGACTTTATTGCGCAGCGCACCAAAAATGACAACGGGAGTTGACACGTCCTGGCGATAAAATACGCCTCTTCTCCACGTCCTGCTCGTCATGAATATCCGCTTCCTCGAAACCTTCGTCTGGCTGGCCCGGCTGCGCAATTTCCGGCTCACCGCCGAGCGCCTGCACACCACCCAGGCTGCCGTCTCCAGCCGCATCGCCTCGCTCGAACAGGACTTCGGCGTGCGCCTGTTCGACCGCAGCGCGCGCGAGGTGGCACTCACCGCCGACGGCAGCAAGGCGCTGGTGTATGCGGAGCGCATGGTCAAGCTCATGCGCGAGATGAAGGACGACATGTCCGACCGCGAGGTCTATGCCGGCGTGATCCGCATCGGCGTGATCGAATCCATCGTCCACAGCTGGTTCCCGGATTTCCTGGGGCGGCTGCACAAGACCTTCCCGCGCCTGCAGATCGAGATCGTCAGCGATACCACCATCCACCTGCACGAGCAGTTCAGCAAGAGCAACCTGGATCTGGTGCTGCAGGCCGAACCGGTGATCGGCCCGCAGGTCAGCAATATCGCACTGTGCGAATTCCCCATGCGCTGGGTCGGCAGTCCCAAGCTCGACATCGGCAGCGAGACCCTGTCGCTGGCCGACCTGGCGGCCTTCCCGATCATCAGCTTCGCCCGCAACTCGGGGCCGCATGCGGTGATCGAGCGCCTGTTCTCGGGCAGCGAACGCAGCGAGCGCACGCTGCACATCAATTGCATCGCCTCGGTGGCGACCATGATCCGGCTGGCCACCGATGGCTTCGGCATCACCGCCGTGCCACCGGCCATCATCCAGCGCGAACTCAACGAGGAAAGCCTGCACCTGCTGCGGGTCGATACCGAGTTCCCGGCCCTGGCGCTGATCGCCTGCTTCCGCTCGGACCATGAGAATCCCTTGACCGAAACCGTGGCCCGCATCGCCCAGGAAACCGCGTCCGACTTCGCACTCAATTGGGGCCACGAGATCGCCCGCCTGCCGGCGCCGCTCAACTGAGCCGGGCGCAATGCCGCGCCGCTGCTGGCTGCGCACCCACAACCGCCGCATGCGGCGCAGCACCAACCTGAAGCAGCCGCCGCCCCGCTTTTGCTCATAAGATTTTTCAATCAAGCCCGTTCAGATTTTCTTGTTGGACAGCGCCCTCCCCGCATCCCCATACTGATTTAGGGCCTGTTCACACTAAATCTGTGAGTGCGAGAGGTCGTCAAGCGTTGACTGCCTAGGCGCAGCGACGCGCCGTAGTGGTGCTACGGCAAGTTGCTGCAACAACGGCAGGCGACGCTTGACGGCCTCTCCCGGAGGGTTGCGCCCAGAAGGCGCGCTGGCGGCGTTGCCCGGCAAGGCTGGTGGCGCCACCACCAGCCTTGCCGGGCGCCTTGCCACCACGCCTTCTGGGCGCAACGCATCTCGCAGATTTAGTGTGAACAGGCCCTAAGACCGGTGCCTTCGGGCGATAACAACAGCATGGCCGGTCCTGCTTGCCATCCATGCACCCAGTCCATCCCATGCCGAACACAGCACGGCGCCGCCACGCGGACGCCGGCACCACTTGAGGAGGTTTTCATGTCTTATTCCCCATCCGCCGCCGCCACAGCGGCGGCATCGGCAGGCGCGCCATCCAGCATGGATGTCACCTATCGCAAGATCGCCTGGCGCCTGATCCCGTTCCTGGTCTTCCTGTTCGTGCTGGCCTGGATCGACCGCGTCAACGTCGGCTTCGCCAAACTACAGATGCTGCAGGACCTGCAGTTCTCGGAAGCCGTCTACGGCCTGGGGGCAGGCATCTTCTTCATCGGCTACTTCCTCTTCGAAGTCCCCAGCAACCTGTTGCTGGAAAAGATCGGCGCCCGCAAGACCCTGGCCCGCATCACCATCCTCTGGGGCCTGGCCTCGATGGCGATGGCCTACGTCACCACGCCCACCAGCTTCTACATCCTGCGCTTTTTGCTGGGCATCTTCGAGGCCGGCTTCTTCCCCGGCGTGGTGCTGTACCTGACCTACTGGTTCCCGGCGCAGCGCCGCGCCCGCGTCAATGGCCTGTTCATGACCTCGTTCGCCATCGCCGGTGCGGTCGGCGGTCCGATTGCCGGCCTCATCATGAGCAGCATGGAAGGCGTCGGTCACCTGGCGAACTGGCAGTGGCTGTTCATCATCGAGGGCATCCCTTCCTTGCTGGCCGGCTTCGCCGTACTGGCCTGGCTGCCGGAAAAACCCGCCAACGCCAAGTGGTTGAGCGAGGCCGAGAAGAATGCCGTCACCCAGGTACTGGCTGCCGAAAACAGCGCACCGGGCAAGCACTTCTCCTTCAAGGACGCCTGCAGCAACTACCGCGTCTGGATCTGCGCTGCCGTGTATTTCTGCGTGGTCAGCGGCAACGCCACCATCGCCTTCTGGGCACCGTCCATCATCAAGGAAATCGGCGTCAAGGGTAATCTGCAGATCGGCCTGATCTCGGCCATCCCCTTCGTGGCCGGCACCCTGGCCATGATCTGGAACGGCTTCCACTCCGACAAGACCGGCGAACGCCGCATGCACAGCGCCATCGCCACCCTGATCGCCTGTATCGGCCTGATCGCCACCGGCATGAGCCTGGGCAACGCCACCCTGGCGCTGTGCTCCCTGACGCTGGCGGCGGTCGGCATCCTGGCGGCCTTCCCGGTGTTCTGGTCGATTCCCGGCGCCTTCCTGGCCGGCACGGCAGCCGCCGGCGGCATCGCGCTGATCAACTCCATCGGCAACCTGGCCGGCTTCGTGGCGCCCTACATGATCGGCGCATTGAAGACCAGCACCGGATCGCTGTCCTCGGGCCTGTACTTCGTGGCGGCACTGGAATTTCTGGCCAGTTTCCTTGTGGTGGTGTTCGTCAGGAAGCACTGACACCCCACTGAAGCAACTCCCCCAAGCGCAGTGCGCATCACCCTTGAATCACCCTCGGATCACCCTTGAATCACCCTCGAATCACCCTTGAATCACCCTCGAATCACCCTTGAATCACCTGCAGGATAGACATCATGAAGCTGACCTTTACCCTCCCTGACCAATCCGCCCTCCAGGCCGACATCGACAGCCTGGTCATCGCCGGCTGGGCCGGCCGCGACATGGCGGCCATCGAACATCACATCGAAGAACTGGAAGCCCTGGGCATCTCCCGTCCCAGCGCAGTGCCACTGTTCTACCGCGTCTCGGCCAACCAACTGTCGCAGGCTGAACAGGTGCAGGTACTGGGCGAGGCCTCCTCCGGCGAAGTCGAGACCTTCGTCTTCAATGCCGCTGGCGAACTGTATGTCTCCATCGCCTCCGACCATACCGACCGCAAGCTGGAAGCCCATAGCGTGGCCTTTTCCAAGCAGGCCTGCGTCAAGCCGGTGGGCGCTGCCGCCTGGAAACTGGCGGACGTGGCCGACTACTGGGACGAGCTGGTGATCCGCTCCTGGATCGAAGAAGACGGCGCCACCGTGCTGTACCAGGAAGGCCCGCTGGCCTCGCTGCGCACCCCGTCCGACCTGATCGCCCGCTTCACCGACGGCAGCGCGACCCTGCCCGAGGGCTGCGGCATGACCTGCGGCACGGTGGGCGCCATCGGCGGCATCCGCCCGGCGGCCTCCTTCACGATGGAGCTCTACGATCCACGCCGTCAGCGTGCGCTGCGCCATCACTATGTCGCGCAGTCGCTGGCCGAAGTCGCCTGATCCCGTGGCCAGCTCTGCTGGCCATTTTTGTCTGATGCGGCTAGGGCCTGTTACTCTTGTCGCCTTTATCGCTGCAACGCCCCTGCCGACCACCTCATTACTTCACCATGCCGAGCACACTTTCCCAACTGGCCGCCGACCTCGATGCCGGCCGCATCACCTCCCTGCAACTGACCGAACAGGCCCTGGCCCGTATCGCCGACCCGGCTGGCGAAGGCGCACGCGTCTTCACCAGCGTCTATGCCGACCAGGCGCGTGCCGCCGCCCGTGCCTCCGACACCCTGCGCGCCGCCGGACTGCGCCGCTCGCCGCTGGAAGGCGTGCCGGTCTCGGTCAAGGACCTGTTCGACGTGGCCGGTGAAACCACCCTGGCCGGTTCCGTGGTGCTGCGCGGCAAGCCGGTCGCCACCGCCCATGCCGAGGTGGTGCAGAACCTGATCAAGGCGGGTGCCATCATCATCGGCAAGACCAACATGACCGAGTTCGCCTATTCCGGCCTGGGCATCAATCCGCACTACGGCACCCCGCAAAACCAGTGGGAACGTGGCGTCGAAGGAGGCCGCATTCCCGGCGGCTCGTCCTCCGGCGCGGCCATCTCGGTGACCGATGGCATGGCGTTCGCCGCCGTGGGCTCGGACACCGGCGGTTCGGTGCGCATCCCCTCGGCACTGAACGGCCTGACCGGTTTCAAGCCGACCGCCGCACGGGTCTCCATGGAAGGCGTGCTGCCGCTGTCGGCCTACCTGGATTCGATCGGCCCGCTGGCGGCCTCGGTGGAGTGCTGCGCCATCATGGACGCCGTGCTGGCCGGTGAAACCTATCGCCCGCTGCCGGCCCATCCACTGCGCGGCCTGCGTCTGCTGGCACCCACCAATGTCGTGCTCGACGGCATGGACGAGAGCGTCGCCAAGGCCTACCGTGCCGCCCTGTCCAGGCTCACGCAAGCCGGCGCGGTGGTGGTGGAGGAAGACATCCCCGCCTTCAACAGCCTGGCCGCCATCAACAGCAAGGGAGGCTTCACCGCCGCCGAGGCCTATGCCTGGCACCGCGCCCTGATTGCCGAGAACGCTGCCGGCTACGACCAGCGTGTGGTCTCGCGCATCCTGCGCGGCAAGGACATGAGCGCGGCCGATCTGCTGGATGTGCTGCACGCCCGCTCGCCCTGGATCGCCCAGGTCGAGGCACAACTGGCCGGCTACGATGCGCTGGTGATGCCCACCGTGCCCATCATCGCACCGCGCATTGCCGAGCTGCTGGCCAGCGACGACGCCTATTACGGCGCCAACGGCAAGATGCTGCGCAACCCCACGCTGATCAACTTCCTCGACGGCTGCGCGGTCTCCCTGCCCTGCCATGCGGAAGGTAGCGCGCCGGTGGGCCTGTCGCTGGCGGCGCCCGGTGGCCAGGACCGACGCCTGCTGTCCATTGCGCTGGCCGTGGAGGGCTTGCTGGCCAGCTGAAATCCGGCGTGCTTGCAACACATCAACCAGGCCTGTGCATGCACAGGCCTTTTTCATTGCCGCATTTAAATGCATATTTAACAGCATTTAAGCGCATTTATGGACAAGTCCCACGCGGAAGGGAACATTTCCACGGCCCGGACGCCGAATCCCTGGAATTTTCATTAGAATGCGCTTTTGCAGCGCAAGACGGCCCCTCCTACGGGGCTTCAGCGCTGGGCAAACAGAGATAGAACAACCCTCCGGCATCAGCCACGACCACTCATCTGCATGGCAACCAAAAAAACATCCCCGTCCGATTACAGTGAATCATCGATCCGTGTCCTCAAGGGACTGGAGCCGGTCAAGCAGCGTCCGGGCATGTACACCCGCACCGAGAACCCGCTGCACATCCTCCAGGAAGTGATCGACAACGCCTCCGACGAAGCGCTGGGCGGCTACGGCAAGAGCATCATCGTCACCCTGAACGCCGACGGCAGCGTCAGCGTGGAAGATGACGGCCGCGGCATCCCGGTCGGCCTGCACCCGGAAGAAAAGGTGCCCACCGTCGAGATCGTGTTCACCCGCCTGCACGCGGGCGGCAAGTTCGACAAGGGCTCCGGCGGCGCCTATGCCTTCTCCGGCGGTCTGCATGGCGTGGGCGTGTCGGTCACCAATGCCCTGGCCACGCGTCTGGAAATCACGGTCTGGCGCGAAGGCGGCGTGCATACCCTGGCCTTCTCCGGCGGCGACGTCATCGAAAAGCTCCAGTCGCGCCCCGCCACCCGCGAAGACAAGAAATCCGGCACCCGCGTCACGGTCTGGCCTGACGCCAGGTATTTCGATTCGCCCACCATCCCGCTGGGCGAGCTGCAACGCCTGTTGCGGTCCAAGGCAGTGCTGCTGCCGGGCGTGAAGGTGACCTTCACCAACGCCAGGACCGGCGACAGCCAGAGCTGGCAGTACGACCAGGGCCTGCGCGGCTACCTGATGGAACAACTGGCCCAGAGCGGCAGCGGCGAGACCCTGATCCCGCTGTTCGAGGGCGAGCAGTTCGCCGGCAAGGATGCCGAAGGCTTCGCCGAGGGCGAAGGGGCCTCCTGGGTGGTGGCCTGGACCGAGGAAGGCGCCGTGGTGCGCGAGTCCTACGTCAACCTGATCCCCACCTCCAACGGCGGCACCCATGAATCGGGCCTGCGCGAAGGCCTGTTCTCGGCCGTGAAGAGCTTCGCCGAGATGCATTCGCTGCTGCCCAAGGGCGTCAAGCTGCTGGCCGAGGACGTGTTTGCACGGGTCTCCTTCGTGCTCTCGGCCAAGGTGCTGGACCCGCAATTCCAGGGCCAGATCAAGGAACGTCTCAACTCCCGCGACGCCGTGCGCCTGGTGGCCGGCTATTCGCGCCCGGCGCTGGAGCTGTGGCTGAACCAGCACGTCGAGTATGGCAAGAAGCTGGCCGAGCTGGTCATCAAGCAGGCCCAGAGCCGCCTGCGCTCGGCGCAGAAGGTCGAGAAGAAGAAGTCTTCCGGCGTGGCCGTGCTGCCCGGCAAGCTGACCGATTGCGAATCCTCGGATGTGTCGCGCAATGAAATCTTCCTGGTCGAGGGCGACTCCGCCGGCGGCTCGGCCAAGATGGGCCGCGACAAGGAATTCCAGGCCATCCTGCCGCTGCGCGGCAAGGTCCTGAACGCCTGGGAGACCGAGCGCGACCGCCTCTTCGCCAACAATGAGATCCACGACATCGCCGTGGCCATCGGCGTCGATCCGCATGGCATCAACGACAGCCCGGACCTGTCCGGCCTGCGCTACGGCAAGATCTGCATCCTCTCGGATGCGGACGTGGACGGCTCGCACATCCAGGTGCTGCTGCTGACGCTGTTCTTCCGTCACTTCCCCAAGCTGATCGAGAACGGCAACATCTGCGTGGCGCGCCCGCCCCTGTACCGCGTGGATGCCCCCGCGCGCGGCAAGAAGCCGGTGCAGAAGCTGTATGCCCTGGACGATGGCGAACTCGAAGCCATTGAAGACAAGCTGCGCAAGGATGGCTTGAAGGAAGGCGCCTGGAGCATTTCCCGCTTCAAAGGCCTGGGCGAGATGAATGCCGAACAGCTGTGGGAAACCACCATGAACCCGGACACCCGCCGCCTGTTGCCGATCGGCTTCGGCGAACCGGGCGTGCAGACCTCGGAAGAGCGTTTCAACATGCTCATGGGCAAGGGCGAAGCCGCCTCCCGCCGCGCCTGGATCGAAGAGCACGGCAACGAAGCCGAAGCCGATATCTGACATGACCCGCCGCCCGCCCCGCCTGCCGCTCATCGCTCGCGCCGCCCTGCTGGGCGCGACGGTGCTGCTGTGCGCGGGCGCAGGTACGGCACGGGCGCAACAGATGGTGCGCTACACCGATGCCGATGGCGTGCAGCACATGCGGGTGGAGGCGGCCGAGGGCAACAAGGACGGCAGCAGCCGCAAACCCCGCACCATCGTCTACCGGTACACCGATGCCGACGGCGCGGTCCACTTCTATGCCCAGACCCTGGACGACCCCGACAAGCTCATGGCCAGCAGCGCCTCGCTGCTGAACCATCCCGGCAGCAAGGAAGCCGTCACCCCGACCGACCCGCCCTTCGTGCGCACCATGCTCGCGCATCGCGATGCACGCAAGTACGACAGCCTGCTCAGCGAAGCGGCCGGAGAGTTCGGCCTGGATGCGGCCCTGCTCAAGGCGGTCATGACGGCCGAATCCGGCTTCAATGCCGGTGCCGTCTCCAGCAAGGGCGCCATCGGCCTGATGCAGATCATGCCCGATACCGCCGAGCGCTATGGCCTGCAGGGCGACCGCCGCAAGAGCCTGCACCAGAAGCTGGTCGATCCAAAGATCAATATCCGCCTGGCCGCACGCTACCTGCGCGACCTGATGGCCATGTTCCCGCAGCATGTGGAACTGGCGATCGCTTCCTACAACGCCGGCGAAGGCACGGTGCAGAAATACGGCAACAAGATTCCCCCCTATCCCGAGACCCAGGGCTATGTACGGCTGGTGTCGCGCTTCTATGAGCTGTATCGCCCGCCCGGCGCAATGCGCTTGGCTGCCGGCGAGCGCAACCCCGCCTCCGCCCCCGGCGCCAGCTCAGGCCAGGCCCGTCTCAAGGTGACGCTGCCGCCACGCGAGCCCGTCACCGCCAACGATTAACCCTGTCCACCACGACGACAACAAGAACTGTTCCATGACCGATCAACCGACCCTGTTTGACCCAGTCCCGGCCGCCCCTGATGGCGAATCGCTGACGCTGTCCACCTTCGCCGAACGCGCCTATCTCGATTACGCGATCTCGGTGGTCAAGGGCCGCGCCCTGCCCGATGTGGCCGATGGCCAGAAGCCGGTACAGCGCCGCATCCTCTACGCGATGAACGAACTCTCGCTCAACAGCGCCGCCAAGCCGCGCAAATCGGCCGCCGTGGTCGGCGATGTGCTGGGCAAGCTGCACCCGCACGGCGACCAGTCGGTGTACGACGCGCTGGTGCGCATGGCCCAGGATTTCTCGCTGCGCTACCCGCTCATCGATGGCCACGGCAACTTCGGTTCGCGCGATGGCGATGGCGCGGCGGCCATGCGCTACACCGAAGCCCGCCTGACGCCCATCAGCAAGCTGCTGCTCGATGAAATCGACATGGGCACCGTGGAATTCCAGCCCAACTACGACGGTTCCACCGAAGAGCCGCGCCTGCTGCCGGCGCGCCTGCCCTTCCTGCTGTTGAATGGCGCCTCCGGCATTGCGGTCGGCATGGCCACCGAAATCCCGTCGCACAACCTCACCGAGGTGGCCAAGGCGGCGGTGGCAATGATCCGCAACCCGAAGATCAGCCATGCTGAACTGATGGAACTGGTCCCCGGCCCGGACTTCCCCGGTGGCGGCCAGATCATCACCCCGGCCACGACCATCGCCGAGATGTACCAGAGCGGCCGCGGCAGCCTCAAGGTGCGCGCCCGCTGGAAGATCGAAGACCTGGCGCGCGGCCAGTGGCAGGCGGTGATCACCGAACTGCCGCCGGGCGTATCCTCGCAGCGCGTACTGGAAGAGATCGAAGAACTGACCAACCCCAAGCTCAAGCTGGGCAAGAAGTCGCTCACGCCCGAGCAGCAAGCCCAGAAGGCCACCATCCTCGGCCTGCTCGACGCCGTGCGCGACGAGTCCGGCCGCGAGGCCCCGGTACGCCTGGTGTTCGAACCCAAGTCCAAGAACCAGGACCAGACCGAGTTCATGAACACGTTACTGGCCCAGACCTCGCTGGAAACCAGTGCCTCGCTGAACCTGGTGATGATCGGCGGCGATGGCCGTCCGCGCCAGAAGAACCTGACCGACATCCTCGGCGAGTGGATTAGCTTCCGCTTCGAGACCGTGACCCGCCGCACGCAATTCCGCATGCAGAAGGTCAACGACCGCATCCACATCCTGGAAGGCCGGGAAGCGGTGCTCCTGAACATCGACAAGGTCATCAGGATCATCCGCGAGTCCGATGAACCCAAGCCGGCCCTGATCGAGGCCTTCAGGCTGTCGGATCGCCAGGCCGAAGACATCCTGGAAATCCGTCTGCGCCAGTTGGCCCGTCTGGAAGCCATCAAGATCCAGCAGGAACTGGCCGAGCTGCGCGGCGAAAAGACCACGCTGCAGGACCTGCTAGACAACCCGGCCTCGATGAAGAAGCTGGTCATCAAGGAAATCGAAGGCGACGCCAAGACCTATGGCGACGCCCGTCGCACCATCATCGAGGAAGCCGAGCGCGCCACCTTCGAACAGAAGGTGATCGATGAACCGGTCACCGTCATCATCTCGCAGAAGGGCTGGGTGCGCGCCCGCACCGGCCATGGCCACGACGCCACGCAATTCACCTTCAAGGCCGGCGACAGCCTGTATGGCGCTTTCGAATGCCGCACCGTGGACAACCTGCTGGCCTTCGGCTCCAACGGCCGGGTCTACACCATCGCCGTGAGCGCCCTGCCCAATGCACGCGGTGATGGCGTGCCGGTGACCACGCTGATCGAACTGGCCAGCGGCAGCAGCATCCTGCACTACTTCGCTGGCCCGGCCGACACCACGCTGCTGCTGGCCTCGGATGCGGCGGCTGGCTTCATCGCCAAGGCCTCCGACATGTTCGGCCGGGTCAAGGGCGGCAAGAGCTTCTTCACGCTGGACGAAGGCGCCCTGCCCCTGGCACCGCGCGCAGTCGCCGCCGACGCCAGCGCCGTGGCCTGCGTCTCGGGCAATGGTCGTCTGCTGGTGTTTGGCCTGGACGAGATGAAGACCCTGTCTTCCGGCGGCCGTGGCGTGAACCTGATGGAGCTGGAGAAAAACGAAAAGCTGATCGGCGCACAAGCCATCAGCCAGAAGGGCGTGGTGGTCGAAGGCACCGGCAATGTCGGCAAAGCCAAGGAAATCGCCCTCTCGGCCGCGTCGCTAGGCGTACACATCGGCAAGCGGGCGCGCAAGGGCAAGGCGCTGGAGTCACGGATCAAGGTGACGGGGCTGCGGGCGCAGAGCTGAGGCACGGTCTGGCGTTGTTGAGATATCGCCCTCTGCGCATGTTGTGCAGGGGGCGATTTGCTAGGCAATCGCCACCGACACCCGATACAACAACACCCCCAGCAAGCCGAACGCCCCGGCCAGCATGCAATAGGGCGCCCAGCGTCGGGCCCGCATGCCATAGCCGAACAGGAGCAGCGCGATGCTGATGGCGGGTATCAATGCGGAAGGGCTGGTCAGGTCCATGGTGGTTACTCCCCGGTGAGGTCGGTGTTCGCACGGGCGCTGCACGGGCGAACGAAAATATCCATCACGCCATCTGGCTGATGGTCTTCCTGAAGCGGCCCAGCGCGGCCGTGAACAACAAGGCACCGATGGCGAAGATGGCCAGCAGTTGCGGCCATATCACCTCCAGCCCGGCACCCCGATACAGAATGGCCTGCCCGGCCGCCACGAAGTGCGTGGTGGGCGCGGCCAGCATGATGTCCTGCACCAGCAGCGGCATGCTTTCGCGCGGCGTGGAACCGCCCGAGAGCAGTTGCAGCGGCAACAGCACCAGCACGGTCAGCATGCCGAACTGCGGCATCGAACGCGCCAGCGTGGCCATGAAGATGCCCATGGAGGTGGTGGCGAAAAGATGCATGACAGTGGCCAGCATGAACAGCGCCACCGAACCTTCGATCGGCACCTGCAGCGCGCCGCGCACGATCAGCAGCAAGGACGCCAGTGCCGCCAGCGCCACCACCAGCCCCATGGACCAGACCTTGGCCAGCATGATCTCGGCAGGCGTTACCGGCATCACCAGCAGGTGTTCGATGGTGCCGTGCTCGCGCTCGCGGATCAGTGCGGCGCCGGTGAGGATGATGGAAAGCATGGTCACGTTGTTGATGATCTCCATGAGCGATCCGAACCAGGACTGCTCCAGATTGGGATTGAAGCGCATGCGCATGGCCAGGTTCACCGGTGCGGTGGTACCGGCCTCGGTGCGTCGCACGAACTGCGTCACCTCGGTGGTGATCATCTGCTGGATGTAGCTGTTGCCGGTGAAGGCCTGGCTCATGCGTGTGGCATCCACATTCAGTTGCACCGCAGGCGCCCGTCCGGCCAGAACGTCACGCTGGAAGTCGGCGGGAATGTCCAAGACGAAGGTGTAGTCGCCATCATCCAGGCCGGCGTCGGCCTCTTGCGCCGTGACCAGCCGCGCCACCTTGAAATGCGGCGGATAGAAGGTCGCCGCGATGCGTGCCGAGAGTGGCGAGCCGTCGTTATCGACGATGGCGATGGCGGCGTGGTGCAGGCTTTCCGGCATGGCGGTAGCGGCCACATAGATGGACAGCGTAAAGGTGTAGGCGATGAGCACCAGCATGGCCGGATCACGCAGCAGGCTCCACAGCTCCTTGACGCCGAGGCGGTAGATGTTGGCCCAGGAGTTGCGCATCTCACCGCTCCTGTTTCTTCAGTAACAGCACCGATAACCCCAGGATCACGGGCACGGCAAGTACCAGGGGCCAGAAGGATGAGCCCAGGTCGCCGACGGCGAGCGCCTTGCTGAACACGCCGCGACTGATGGTGAGGAAATGCGTGGCCGGATAGACCTGGCCGATCAGGGCGCCCATGCCCTCCAGCGAGGACACCGGGTTCAACAGGCCGGCAAACTGCACGCAGGGAATGATGGTGCCGATCATGGTCACGAACAGCGCCGCGATCTGGCTGTTGGTGAAGGTCGATGCCAGCAGACCGAAACCGGTGGAGCAGATGATGAACACCAGCGCCGCCAGGGTCAGCGTGAACAGGCTGCCCTTGACCGGCACCCCGAATACCGTCACCGCCAGCAGCGTGAGCATGACGAAGTTGAGCATGCCCAGCAGCAGATAGGGCAACTGCTTGCCCAGCAGGAATTCGGTGCGGGTGACCGGCGTGACATAGAGGTTGAGGATGGAGCCCAGCTCCTTCTCGCGCACTACCGACAGCGCCGTGAGCATGGCCGGAATCATCATCAGCAGCAGCGGGATGATGGCCGGCACCATGGCCGGCAGGCTTTTCACATCCGGGTTGTAGCGATAGCGTGTCTCGATGGTGGCCGGCGTGGCCAGGGTCTGGCCCAACCGGTGCAGGGCCATGTCGGCCAGCCACAGTTGATGCATGCCCTGCACATAGCCGCGCACGGTCTCGGCGCGCGTGGGCATGGCGCCATCCACCCAGGCCCCGACCTCGACCGGCTTGCCGCGCCCGATGTCGCGGGCAAACCCGGAGGGAATCTCGATGGCCAGCGAAATCTCCCCGCTGCGCATGCGCCGGTCCAGGTCCTGGTAATCGGTGATGGCGGGCTTCTCGATGAAGTAGCGCGAGCCCGACAGGTTCAGCGCATAGTTCTGGCTCAGGCCGGTCTGGTCGCGGTCCAGCACGGCATAGGTGAGGTTTTCCACATCGAGGTTGATGCCATAGCCGATGATGAACATCAGGATGGCCGTCCCCAGCAAGGCCAGCGTGGCGCGCACCGGGTCGCGTCGGAGCTCCAGGCTTTCGCGCTGGCTGTAGCTCAGGGCGCGGCCCAGGCTGGTGCGCCACCGGCCGGGGCGCGATGTTGACTCTTCCTTCGGCGCGGGCAGCGCTGGCCGGTCATCGGCAACCGGCGCGTTCCCCTTGCCCGCCGCCTCTTCCAGATAGGCGATGAAGGCCTGTTCCAGCGTAGCCGCGCCTCGTTCACGGATGAGCGCATCCGGCGTGGCGCTCACCAGCACGCGGCCGGCATGCATGAGCGAGATGCGGTCGCAGCGCTGGGCCTCGTTCATGAAATGGGTGGAGATGAAGATGGTGACCCTATCCTTGCGTGCCAGGTCGATCATCAGTTGCCAGAACAGGTCGCGGGCGATCGGGTCCACGCCGGAAGTCGGCTCATCCAGGATCAGCAGCTCCGGCTTGTGGACCATCGCCACGGCCAGCGACAGGCGCTGGCGAATGCCCAGCGGCAGGCTCTCGGGCAGGCTGTCCATCACGTCCACCAGTCCGAAGCGGGTCGCCATCTCTTCGGTGCGGGCGTCGATCTGTGGTTCCGGCACACGGTACAGGCGGGCATGCAGCACCAGATTCTGGCGTACGCTCAATTCCCCATACAGCGAAAAGGCCTGCGACATATAGCCCACCCTGGCCCGCGTGGCCATGTCGCGCGGATCGACCTCCTGGCCGAACAACCAGGCCTGGCCCTCGCTGGCCTGCAGCAGCCCGGTCAGCATCTTCATGGTGGTCGACTTGCCGCAGCCGTTGGAGCCGAGAAAGCCGAATATCTCGCCCCGCCGGATACGGAAATCCACATGATCCACCGCCACGAAATCACCGAAGCGCATGGTCAGGCCCTTGGCCTCGATGGCGATACCGGCCTCGACGCTTTCATCCAGCGGGGTAACCTGCACGGTCTGGTGCTGGCGCCGCTTCTCTTCGGGCAGCAGGCTGATGAAGGCCTCTTCCAGCGCTGCCGTGCCGGTACGGGCGTGCAGCTCGGCCGGAGTGCCGGTCGCCAGCAGCTTGCCGTCGTCCATCGCCACCAGCCAGTCGAAGCGGTCCGCTTCTTCCATGTAGGCGGTGGCGACGATGACGCTCATGCCCGCACGCTCCTGGCGGATATGTGCGATCAGGTCCCAGAACTGCGCCCGTGACAACGGGTCCACGCCGGTGGTGGGTTCATCCAGGATCAGCAGGTCGGGATCGTGGATCAGCGAACAGCACAGTCCCAGCTTCTGCTTCATGCCGCCGGAGAGCTTGCCGGCCGGGCGCGCCAGGAAGGGCGCCAGCCCCGTACCACGGGTGAGTTCATCGATGCGACGACGGCGCTCGGCACCGTCCTGGCCGAACAGGCGGCCGAAGAATTGCAGGTTTTCTTCCACCGACAGGGTGGGATAGAGATTCTTGCCCAGTCCTTGCGGCATGTAGGCGATGCGCGGGCAGACCTGGGTACGATGCGCGACCTTGCGCATGTCGCCGCCCAGCACGCTCACCTCGCCCTGCTGCAAGGCGCGGGCGCCGGCCACCAGCGAGAGCAGGCTGGATTTGCCGACGCCGTCCGGGCCGATCAGGCCGACCATGCGGCCGGCCGGAACCTGCAGCGATATCGCGTCCAGTGCCAGCGTCTTGCCATAGCGCAGCGACACCCCGTCCAGGCGTGCCACCCACGACTGGTCCGGGGTGGCGGTCATTGCGGAACCCTGGTCACCAGCTGCGGCGGCCATGCCTGGCTCTGGTCGGTGCGTACCCAGGCCACGCCCGGCAGGCCGGTCTTGACCAGCGTCAGGTGTTGCTGCAACAGCGCCGGATCGATCTGCGCCTTGACGCGGAACATCAGCTTCTGCCGCTCGCTGGCCGTCTCCACCGTCTTGGGGGTGAACTGGGCGGTGCTGGCGACGAAGGAAATCCTGGCCGGGATCACATACTGCGGCGCGGCGTCCAGCACGATGCGGGCCTCGGCCCCCAGGGCCAGCTTGCCGGCGACGGCCTCGGGGACGAAGAAGGTCATGTAGACGTCGCTCAGGTCCACCAGGTTGAGCAGCTTGCCGCCGCCCCCAAGCACCTCGCCCGGCTGGGCGATGCGGTACTGCACCCGCCCGGCACGGGGTGCGACGAGCGTGCTGTCGTCGATATCGACCTTGATGCGCTGTACCGTGGCGGCGGCCGCGGTCACCGTCGATCTGGCACCGCTGACCTGGGTGCGTGCCGCCACCACAGCGGCCCGGGCTGCCGTCACCTGTGCCTGGGCAGCGGTCACGGCGGCTTGCATGCCGCGCACCCGGGCGCGGTCGTCATCGACTTCCTGCAGCGACGAGGCCCCTTCCTTGACCAGCACCTCGGAGCGCGCCAGGCGGCGCTGCGCCGCGTCCAGTTCACTCTCGCGTTGTGCACTCTGTGCCAGCGCGGCCTGGTAGTCGCTCTCGCGTACCGCCACCTGGGCCTCGGCACTGGCCACGGCCGACAGCGATTGCTGCTGGCGCGCCTGGGCTTCATCGCGTTGCGCCTGCAGCGACAGGATCTGCATCTGGGCCAACGGCTGGCCGGCCGTGACGAAATCCCCTTCGTTGACCAGGATGGCATCCACCCTGCCCCCCAGCTTGGTGGCCACATCCACCTCGGTGGCTTCGATGCGGCCATTGCCGCTGGCGAAGCCCTCCCCCGGGCCGCTGTGATGCAGGCGCTGCCAGGCATAGGTGGCACCACCAGCAAGGAGGACGACCAGCAGGCCGGCGGTCAGCAGGTTTTTCTTGGCGGGAGAAAGCGTCATGATCAGGGTCCGGGACGAAGAGGGATGGCAGCGCCGGCTTGGCTGGCATCACCGCCCAAGGCCGCATACAGCGCCACGGAGGACGACAGCAAGGCGCGCCGGGTCTGCACCAGTTGCTGGCGCGCGCTGAGCAGGTCGCGCTGGGCATCGAGCACATCCAGGAAAGGCGCGGCGCCGTTGTCATAGCGCAGTGTGGACAGGCGCGCCCGCTCGGCCTGCACGGTCACAGCTGTCTGGGCGATGGCCAGTTGCCGCGTCAACCACTGGCGGGCGGCCAGGGCATCGGCCACCTCGCGGAAGGCGGCCTGGACGGTCTTTTCATAATTGGCCACCGAGATATCGCGACGGATTTCGGACAGTGCCAGATTGTTGCGCAGACGACCGGCCGTGAAGATCGGCAGCGTGATGCTGGGCGAGAAGCTCCAGGCCTGGCTGCCATCGCGAAACAGGCCGCTCAATTCGGCACTGGCACTGCCGACCTGACCGGTCAGCGAAATAGACGGGAAAAAGGCCGCCCGCGCGGCACCGATGTTGGCGTTGGCTGCCTGCAGGCGGTATTCGGCAGCAAGCACGTCAGGCCGACGCGTCAACAACAGCGAAGGCAGGCCCGGCTGCAACGCGGGGAAGACCGTGTCCAGCACGCTGCGCGCCTGTCCCGGTGCCAATTCCAGTGGACTGCCCACCAACAGCATCAAGGCATTCAGGCGCTGGGCGCGCAGTTGTTCCAGTTGTGCGCCCAAGGCCTGGGCCTGGGTCAGCAGGGTTTCGATCTGTGTCAGGTTCAGGCGCGAACTGGCCCCCACCTCCACCCGCCGTGCATAGATGCGATAGCTCTCCTGACGGCTGGCGATGGTATCGCTGGCGATGGCCAGGCGCTCGTCGAGCTCACCCAGTTCCAGATACGCATCGGCCACTTGCGTGACCAGGCTCAGGGTAGCAGCGCGACGCGTGGCCTCGCTGGCCTGGGCAGTATGCAGGGCCGCATCATCCAGACTGCGCAGACGGCCCCACAGGTCGATCTCCCAGCTGCTCAGGCCCAGCCCTGCCTGATAGGCGCTACCGACCAGCGGTCGTCCGGTCAGGTTGAGATCGGCCGGGGTACGCGAACGGTCCAGGCCGACCTGCGCGCCGATGGAGGGAAAGAGGTCCGTACGCTGGATGCCATAGAGCGCCATGGCCTCTTCCACCCGCAAGGCGGCCACCCGCAGGTCGCGATTGTTGGCCAGGGCCAGGCTGATGAGGGCTTGCAGTTGCGGATCGCTGACGGTGGTCTTCCAGTCCAGCGGCGCCGTGGCAGGCAACGTGCTGTCAGACTGCTGCGGGTAGTGCGCGGCCACCGGCGCGGCGGGCCGCTGGTAGTCCGGCGCCATGGACTGGCAGGCCGCCAGCAAAAAGGCCAGCAACAGCGGCAATGCGGCCAGGCGCATTCTGGGAAGGGGCTCGCACATCGTGGGCATCGGCGGAAGCGGAAAATGTGGTGACGAAAGTCTTCGTCTTTTGTGTCCACATTATGAAGTTGCTTGCCAAAAACCCGATTGATGTACGTCAGGTTACTGACTGATGAGTCGGTAATAGGTGAAATAGGGGGAAACGCTGGAAGCCGATGGCGCCTCCCTGCCCTACTGCGCTACGCCAACCTGGTCGACGTAATGGCGCACCTCGGCGGCGACGTCGGCGAAGAGCGCCTGCAGCTCTGCCAGACGCGGCTGGGCGCTGACCGGTGGTTCAGCGCGGGACTGAGTCTCGATGCTCTTGAGCATGTCGGTCAGCACGCCCGCGCCCACCAGGGCCGTCATGCTCTTGAGGCTGTGCGCCTCGCGCTTGACCTGGCCTGCATCGTCGGCGTGGATGGCCTGCTCCAGCCGGGTGAAGGTGGCCGGTGCGCTCTGCGCAAAAGTGCCGAACATGTGACGGCAGGCGGCCGCATCGCCCCCCATGGCCTCGAGCAGTGGCTCGGGATTGATGTGCTGGTATCGGTGGTCGTTCACGCGTTTCTCCCCTGAGGCCGACGCAATATACGCAATATATTGCTCCATTGCCAATTTCTTTTGAGCAGCAGTTCCGGGCCGATGGGTACGGCGCGGATCGTGAGCGGGTGCGGCAAACTCGCGCAAACTCACGCAAACTCTTTCGCCGCGCCTGTAACGTAACCAAGCCGGCTACGACAGTCAATCAGAAGTGTTAGGTATAGACGCAAAAAAGCCGCCCGCAATTAGCGGGCGGCATGCTCGATCAGGCCTCCGGATGCGCCCGGCATCCAGGGGGGAGCCGATCAGGCAGCGCGTTCCAGACGTTGGACGTTGTCGCTGCCATCAGCGGCGCCGATCTCGATCTTGCGCGGCTTCAGGGCTTCAGGGATTTCGCGGACCAGCTCGATGTTGAGCAGGCCGTTTTCCAGATTGGCGCCGACCACCTTGATGTGGTTGGCCAGCTGGAAGCGCTGTTCGAAATCGCGGGCGGCGATGCCACGGTGCAGGAAGTTGACCTGCTTGTCTTCCTTCTGCTTGCGGCCGGTAATCTTCAGGGTTTCGTTTTCGGTCTCGATGTCGATTTCGCTGCGGGCAAAGCCGGCGACGGCCATCGTGATCCGGTACTTGTCTTCTGCCACCAGTTCGATGTTGTACGGCGGGTAGCTAGGCTGATCGGTACGCTGGGCGTTGTCGAACATCTGGGCCAGGCGATCGAAGCCGATGGCGGTACGGTACAGGGGGGAGAGATCAAAAGTACGCATAAAAATATCCTTTCAGTTAAGCGATGTTTTCGTGGCAGACCTCAACGTCGAGCATCTGCTGGTACCGATCTAGGGATGGCATTTTGGGTTTTCAAGAGATTTTTTTCGAAAAAATACGGGCGCCCCTGTCGCCCGATTTTCTTCCCGGAAAGCAGCCTCAGGCTCTTGAAAACTGCCGATCCAGCTCCATCGCGACCCGCTCGCGCTCGCTGCGCACCACCTGAGCGCCGGCTGCCAGGCCCTCCATCACCGTCAGGCGCAGGTCATGCAGGCCGATGGTGGCCAGCGCCACCTTCAGGTAGGGCGTGAGGAAATCCGGCTGGCGTGCGGACGCGCCGGTAAAGCGGCCGCCGGAGACCACGGCCAGGTGTACCGGGCGGTCGTGCAGCAGGCCGACCTTGCCGTCGGGGGTGATGCCGAAGGTGCGGCGCACCCGCACCACATGGTCGATCCAGGCCTTCAATACGGAGGGGACGGTGTAGTTGTGCATGGGGGTGCCGATGACGACCTGATCGGCGGCCTCCAGCTCGGCAATCAGCAGGTCCGACAAGGCCAGCGTCCCCTGCGCGGCGCCGGCATCCTCTACGAAGCCGGGCGAGCCCAGCGCATCGGCATAGGCGGCATCGACGTGGCCAATGGCACTGGCATGCAGGTCGCGCAGCACGATCTGCGCCTGCGGGTGCAAGCTGCGCAGGCGGCTGACGATCTGTTGCGAGAGCCACCAGGTGTTGGATGCCTCCTGGCGCGGCGAGGCAAGCAGGTGCAGGATCTTCATGCCGCAGCTCCGATGGCCTTGCCGAAGCGTAGTGCGCCGGTCAGCATGCCCTGGCGGAAGTAGAAGCGCTGCGCCAGCGCGTTGGCCATGCCGGTATCGAGCACCAGTCGCGCACAGCCGGCCTCGGCGGCCACACCTTCGAGCGCGGCGAGCAGGCGCTCGCCCCACCGCTTGCCGCGTTGCGTGCTGGCGGCCACCAGATCATCGACGTAGAGGAAGGGGCCGTAGACCAGATTCTCCTGGAAACGGTAACCGGCCAGGGCAACCACCGCGCCCTGCTCCCAGGCCGCCAGGATGCGATAGCCCTGCTCGCGGGCGCGACCGGTGCGCTGCATGAACTCGTCGGCGTCGCGCAGGTGTGGGCGCAGTTCGTGCATCACGGCAAAGCAGGCCAGCCGATCAGCCTCGGTGTCGGCGTGACGCAAGGCGCTGTCGGCGATATGCCAGTGGCCGGCTGGGGCAATCTTGAGAGCTTGGTTCATGGGAGGAAGGTCAATGCGATCAAAGTAGAAGGAGCTTCATCCTAGCCAGCCGATGGCATAATCGGGAGATCCAAGAAATGACATTTCGACTGGTCCATGATTACCCCGTCCTCCGCCCCCCTGATCACCCTCGACAGCGCCACCGACGAGCCCTATTACCGCCAGATCTACGGGCGCCTGCGTAGCGCGGTGGCGGCAGGGATGCTGCGCCCGGGCGACCGCATTCCCTCGGCGCGGGCACTGGCAGCAGAACTGGGACTGGCGCGCGGCACCGTGGAGACGGCCTATTCGCTGCTGGCGGCTGAAGGCTACGTGGAAGCACGCGGACAGGCCGGCACCGTGATCGCGGCCGGGCTGCCGGCCAGAGCGCCGAACGCGCCCGGCAAACCCGGCCCCATCATTGCCCAGGCAGTAGCTGCCGCGCCGCGCTACCCCATCCTCCCGGAAGACGGCCACGCCGAGCCCCGGGGACCGCGTCCGTTCCAGATGGGCATCCCGGCGCTGGACGCCTTTCCGCGCAAGATCTGGGCGCGGCTGGCGGCGCGCGCGGCGCGTGCCACGCAAGCGGTGGACATGCTCTACCCCTCTCCCGCCGGATTGATGGCCTTGCGCGTGGAAGTTGCGCGCTATCTGCAGCTGTCGCGGGGGCTGGACTGCCGGCCGGAACAGGTCTTCATCACCTCCGGATATCGCGACAGTCTCAACCTGATCACGCGCACCCTGCTCAAACCCGGCGACAAGGTCTGGGTGGAAGACCCCGGCTATGCACCCACCGGCGCCCTGCTGCGCGAAGCCGGCATGCAGCTGGTGGGGGTACCGGTCGATGCCGAGGGCATGCAGGTGGAGCACGGGCTGCAGCATGCCGCACGCGCACGGGCGGCGGTGGTCACGCCGGCCCACCAGAGCCCCACCTGCGTGGCCCTGTCACTGCCGCGCCGGCTGGCGCTGCTGGAATGGGCGGCACGGCAGCAGGGCTGGATCGTGGAAGACGACTACGACGGCGAATACCGCTACGTCAGCCGCCCCCTGCCCGCCCTCAAGAGCCTGGACCGGGATGACCGCGTGCTCTATGCCGGCACCTTCAGCAAGGTACTGTTCCCGGCCATCCGGCTGGCCTATCTGGTGGTGCCGCGTTCCCAGGTGCAGCGTTTCGAAGACAGTGCCCGGCTGTTTTCCGGGGGCGCGCCGGCACTGATGCAGCATATCGTGGCCGATTTCATGGCCGAGGGGCATTTCGCCCGCCACATCCAGCGCATGCGACGCCTGTACGCACAGCGCCGGACCCTGACCATCGCCGGCCTGGAGGCGGTATTGAAGGCCCATGTCCGCATCGATTCGCCGCCTGGCGGCATGCATCTGCTGCTGCGCCTGCAGGGCCGCCGTTCGGACCGCGTACTGGCCGAGAAGATGCGCCAGCACGGCATGTTCAGCCGCGCCTTGTCGGAATGCCTGCTGGCGCCGCGCCCCGGGGTGGCGCCGATGATCATGCTCAGCTTCACCAATATCGACAGCCGGCGCCAGGCCGGTGAACTGGGACGGCGTATCCTGGCGCTGCTGGAGCCGTCCTGACATGGCCTAGTCCGATTCACCATTCTTGGCACTTATCGACTGGGCCATGAGCGGGCATGATGGCGCCTCGTTTCCATCCACAACAGGAGCCTTGTCGCCATGTCCAACCGTATCGATCTCTACCAGAACGCCACCGCCGCCTACGACGGCCTGCTGGCCGTGAACCGTCACCTCAAGCAATGCAGCCTGCCGGCAGACCTGGTGGAACTGGTGTTTCTGCGGGTGTCGCTGATCAACGGCTGTGCCTATTGCATCGACAAGCATTCACGCGACCTGCTCAAGAGCGGCATGACCATCGACAAGCTGGTGCTGGTGCCGGTCTGGCACGAGGCCGGCAGCCTCTTCACGCCCCGCGAGCAGGCCGCGCTGGCCTGGGCCGAAGTGGTGACGCGCATCGGTGAAACGGCGGCGCCGGATGCGGATTACCAGGCGGTGATCCAGCATTTCACGCCTGAGGAGTACAGCGAACTGACGGTCGCCATCGCCCTGATGAATGCCATGAACCGCCTGGCCATCCCGGGCCGCATGCGGCCACAGGCGGCGCGCGCCTGATGGAGGGCGACTCCGGGCTCAGGCTGACTTCAGTGCGGCCACCAGCGTGCGCAATGCCGCCTGCGCCCGGGTCTCCCTGAGGCGGGAATGCAGCATCGCCTGGGCCAGCGGCAAGGTGGGCAGGCCCAGCCGTTGGCCCACCTCCACCGCCCCCGGCGGCGCGCTGCGATGGAGCAGCGCCGACACCGCCAGGCCCGCGCTGACCGCCGCGCCGACCGCCAGGATGCCGCCACCGACGAAGACCTCGACCCAGGCGATACCGGCTTCGTCGAGTCGGCGCAGCGACAGTTCACGGATGCGGCAGGTCGAAGAAAAAGTTGCCACCCGCAAGGCAGGCCCGACCCGGCATTGCGCGTCGGGATGGGCAAACCAGCCGATGGCTTCCTGCATGATCAATTCACCGCCCTGGTCCTGCGGCTCGCGACGCACGATGACGGCGTCCAGTTCGCCGCGTTCATAGAGCGGCATGAGGTCGTGCGACGAGCCCACCCTCACCTCCACCATCACGCCGGCATCATGGGCATGCAACTGCGCCAGGGCGCGTGGCAGGGCGGCACCGGCCACGTGATCGCTGATACCCACCGAAAAGCGCACCAGCCCTTGCTCCAGTCGGTCCAGGGCGCGTTCGTGCGCGGCCAGCAATTCGCGGGCGGCCGGCAGGAATTGCTGGCCCTCCGCAGACAGGCGTACCAGGCGCGGGGTGCGTTCCAGCAGGCGACGCCCCAGGCGCTGCTCCAGCTTCTTGAGCTTGAGGCTGATCGCCGATTGCGTGCTGTCCAGCACTTCGGCGGCGCGGGTGAAGCTTTGCAGGTCGGCTGCCAACACGAAGGCTTGTACGGCATCCAGTTCCAGGGGGCGGTCCATGGGGTAGGCTCCTCGCATCTGATATCGGGTCGGATTGCTCAATGATTCGAATTTTAAATCATTGAAATCAGCATTCAGCAGTTTTTCAAATGATAGAGGGACCTTAACATGCACTGCATGGGTCGCACACGGGCAGGCCTGCCCAGGCGACCCACTGCTTTTCAAGCACTTTCAACCCCTGATATCAAGGAGAACACCATGCCCCTGGTCCGCCTATCCCTGCTGCGCGGCAAGCCCCGCGCCTACCGTGATGCCATCGTCGACAACGTCTACCAGGCCATGCACGAGAGTTTCAACGTCCCCAAGGACGATCTCTTCATGATCGTGAGCCAGCACGACCCCGAGGATCTGATCTTCGACCGCCACTACATGGGGATGGAGCGTTCGGACGACTTCGTGGTCATCCAGCTGTCGGTCAGCAACACCCGCAACCAGGCGCAGAAGAATGCGCTCTTTGCCCGCATCGTCGAGCGCTTGCAGGCCAATCCCGGCATCCGTCCTGACGATGTGCTGATCCACCTGCTTGAAGGTGACAAGGGCAACTGGTCCTTCGGACGCGGGCTGGCGCAGTACGTGCTCTGAGACAGCGCACTTTGCAATGGGGCCGCAAGACATGCGCGTCCCCTGCGCGCCGCGCCGGCTGCTGCTAGGATGTCGTTCCTCCCAGCCATCGCACCTCTCACATGCCACCTGCGACATCCTGCCGCCATCCGCTTCTGCGCCGCCTCTTCATCTGTACTGCCGCCCTGCTGCTGGCGGCGGGGTTGACGGCCTGCTCCTCGTCGAGCAAGTACTACGACCCTGCCAAGTCCAATCGCACCGAGACCGGTTTTCGCAACAACTACCCACAGCCGGAGCGTGCCTCCGTCTTGAAGTGGCAATGGGAACGCCTGACCCAGGGCCTGCCCAAGCCGCCCGCCAACGACTACCGCTTCCCGGTGCTCAAACCAGACCTGGCCTGGCTCAAGGCCAATCAGGACACGCCCAGCGTGACCTGGATCGGCCATGCCACGGCACTGCTGCAGCTAACTGGCAAGAATGTGCTGACCGACCCCATGTTCTCGGAGCGCGCTTCGCCCTTTACCTTCATCGGACCGCGTCGCAAGGTGCCACTGCCGGTGCAGATCGCCGAGCTGCCGCATATCGACCTGGTGGTGATCTCGCACAACCACTACGACCATCTGGACCGCGCCAGCGTGGAACAACTGAACCGGCAGGCCGGTGGCCCGCCGCTGTTCCTGGTGCCGCTGGGATTGCGCGACTGGTTCATGGCGCTGGGCATCGACAATGTGCGGGAAATGGACTGGTGGGACAAGACCTCCCTGGACAAGCTGGACATCACTTTCGTACCTGCCACCCACTGGTCGGCGCGCAGCCTGTTCGACCGTTCCGAGACGCTATGGGGTGGCTGGGTGCTGCAGGCCGCCGCACCAGCCCAGACTGACCACGGAGCACCGTTCACAGTGTATTTCGCCGGTGACACCGGGTATTCGAAGGACTTCCAGGACATCGGCGCACGCTTCCCTCATGTCGACCTGGCGCTGATCCCCATCGGCGCCTACGCGCCGCGCTGGTTCATGCAGGGCCAGCACGTGGACCCGGCACAGGCGGTGCAGATCCACCGCGACGTGCACGCCACGCGCTCCATCGGTATCCACTGGGGGACCTTCGAACTGGCCGATGAGCCGCTGGACGAACCACCGCAGGCGCTGGCCAGGGCCATGCAGCAGGCCGATCTGCCGCCGGAGCAGTTCGTTACGCTCAAGCATGGCGAGACGCTGAAGCTTGCGCGCTAAGCCCTTCAGATGAAAAATGCCCGCCCTGTTTCGAGGGCGGGCATCTGGATGCACAACGATACGCTGGGAACGGCTAGTCCAGGATGAACAACTTCGCCCCGACCGAGGTGGACGAGCGATGCGGTTCCGCATCATCGGCGACCTGGTAACTCATGCGAGGCTTGAGTACGAAGCTGCGTCCGTCTTCCAGCTCGGTGTGCAGTTCACCCTCCAGACAGAGCAGGATATGCCCCTTCACACACCAGTGATCGGCCAGGTAGCCGGCGGTGTACTCGACCATGCGCACCCGCAGGTCGCCGAAGCGGCAGGTGCGCCACCAGGCCGTGCCGGTGACGCCGGGATGCTCGGTGGCCGCGATCTGGCTCCAGTCGGTGGTGCCGAAGGGCAGGTCGGAGATCTTCATGCGCGCCCGCCCTGCCTGCTTACAGCTTGGAAGCGATCAGCTTGCCCAGGCGCTCCACGCCGGCGCGGATCTGTTCCGGTGGCACGGTCACGAAGGACAGGCGCAGGGTGTTCTTCTGCGGCACGTTGGCATAGAACGGCGCGCCCGGAACGAAGGCGACCTTCTCCTGTTCCACCGCTTCGTTCAACAGCGCGCCGGCGTCGAGGTGCTCGGGCAGCGTGACCCAGATGAACATGCCGCCTTCCGGCTTGCTCCAGGAGCAGCTGGCCGGGAAGTACTGCTGCAGCGCGTCCAGCATGGCCTGGCACTGGTCGCCGTAGAGCTGGCGGATGGTCGGTACGTGCTGGTCCAGGAAGCCGTCCTTGATGGCCTCGTACACCACCATCTGCGTCAGTTGCGCAGTGTGCAGGTCGGTGGCCTGCTTGGCCTGTTCCATCTTCAGGATCAGCGGACGCGGCGCGACCACGTAGCCCAGGCGGATGCCGGGAGTCAAGACCTTGGAGAAGGAACCCATGTAGATCACGCCGGCCGGGTTCATCGACAGCATCTTGGGCAGCGGCGCGTTGCGATAGCTCAGGGCGCCGTACGGATCATCCTCGATCAGCGGCAGACCCAGGCGGGCACAGGTTTCCACCAGCTTGATGCGACGCTCGGTGGGCAGGGTGCGCCCGGTCGGGTTCTGGAAGTTGGGCAGCGAATACAGCATGCGCGCGCCACCGGCGATGGCTTCGATGGTCTCGGGCTGCAGGCCGAATTCGTCACTGGGGACCGATTCGAACCGGGCGCCATACAGCGCGAAGGCTTGCAGTGCGCCCAGGTAGCTGGGGGTCTCGACCAGTACCTTGCTGCCTTCGTCGATGAGCACCTTGCCCAGCAGGTCCAGGCCTTGCTGCGAACCGGACACCATCAGCACCTGGTCAGGCGTGATCTGGGCGCCGTCGGAAGACAGCGAAGCGGCGATCCATTCACGCAGCGGCAGGTAGCCGTCGGTGGGGCCGTATTGCAGGGCGGTCTTGCCCTGTTGCGTGAGCACGCGGTCGAAGGCAGCCTTCATGTGCTCCACCGGGAAGGTCAGCGGCGAGGGCAGGCCGCCGGCGAAGGAGGTGATGTCGGGACGCATGGTCACCTTCAGGATTTCGCGGATGGCCGAGCTCTTCATGGCTTCGGCGCGCTGGGAAAACTGCCATTGCAGTGCTGCTGGATTTTCGAGTTTCATACGGTACCGTGTTCTGTGTCTGTGTGGTTCAGGGTGATTCGGGATGAATCAGGCCGCGCGCCTCTGCGGATGCTGCGGCCGTGCTGGTCGGCAATTCGACAGATTCGATCGATCAGGCGATCTCGGCGATCATCTCGATCTCGACGCAAGCGCCCATGGGCAATTGCGCCACGCCAAAGGCGGAACGGGCATGCTTGCCGGTCTCGCCGAAGACTTCGCCGATCAGTTCCGAAGCGCCGTTGGTCACCAGGTGGTGTTCGGTGAATTCGCCGGTGGAGTTGACCAGGCTCATCAGCTTGACGATGCGCTTGACGCGGGTCAGGTCGCCGCCACAGGCCGCCTGCAGGGTGGCGATCAGGTCGATGGCCACGCCGCGCGCGGCCAGCTTGGCGTCGTCGGTACCGATGTCGCGTCCCAGCTGGCCGACCCATACCTTGCCATCCTTCTTGGCCAGGTGGCCGGAGAGGAAGACGGTATTGCCGGTTTGTGCATACATCACATAGGCTGCTGCCGGGGCGGCCACGGCGGGCAGTTCGATGTTCAATGCTTTCAGCTTTTCATAGACGGACATGCGGTACTCCCTGTTGGACAGCGCCCGCGCGGCTGAGGCCGCAGGCGCTGCGCGTTAAGAAAAATAAGTCGACGATTATCTCAAAATTCCGAGGTTTTAGCCCGGTACAGTCTGAACTATTTCGGCTCGCAACACGGCCACAGCCGCGCCTGCCACACCCTTCAGCGGCGCACGGCCATGCGCCTGCCGATGGCCACCACCACGATCACCGCCAGCGCGAAGAGCATGTTGCTCGCATCCAGGGCTTCATTGGCGATCACCGCGGCCCCCAGCAGGCTCATGAAAGGTTGCAACAATTGCACCTGACCGACACGGGCAATGCCGCCCAGGGCCAGGCCCTTGTACCAGAAGAAAAAGCCGATGAACATCGAGAACAGCGACACGTAGGCAAACGCCAGCCAGGCCGGCGCCGAGGCGGTGACGCCATATTGCCAGCCCAGCCACAGCGACACCGGTAGCATCACCGGCAAGGCCACCACCAGCGCCCAGGCGATCACGTTCTGGCCGCCCATGGTCTGTGCCAGCCGGCCACCCTCGGCATAGCCCATGGCCGCCGCGATCACGGCCGCAAAGAGGGCAAAGTCGGCCAGGTGGAAACTGCCACCGCCTTCGTGCAAGGCAAACCCGATCACGATGCCCGAGCCCACCAGTGCCGCCAGCCAGAAGCCGGCCGAAGGCCGCTCGCCGAAACGCAGCGCCCCGAACAGCGCAGTCGCCAGCGGCAGCAGGCCGACCACCACGGCGCCGTGCGCAGCCGGCACATAGCGCATGGCGATCGAGGAAAACAGCGGGAAACCCACCACCACGCCCAGTGCCGTGATCACCAGGGCGCGCAGTTGGCTGGCCGTGGGGCGCGGTGCCTTGATCCAGACCAGCAACACCAGCGCGCATACGCCGGCCACCACCGCCCGACCGAAGGCGACGAAGGCCGGATTGAGTTCGGCCACGGCGATGCGGGTAAAGGGCAGCGTGAGACTGAAGATCGCCACCCCGATCAGGCCCAGCCACATGCCACGACTTTCGTGACGTGCCGGTACCCCGGTCGATGGACTACCCAGAACGGATTTGCTGCCTGTCTGCATGAAATGCCCCTGTCTGCGTACGCTGTTGTCTTATTGATATAAAAGATTTACCCGCGCCCTGCCGTCCCCGACGGCCCTGACAACCCTGGCAGCCCCGGCCTGGCGCCGCATTACAGCCAGATCGCCAGCGCCGAATACAGGGTCAGCACCACCATGGTCGCGGCAAAGCCGATGCGCCACAGCGGGCGTTCCAGATAGCGCCGCAATACCGCTCCGGCACCGGCCCAGACCGATACGCAAGGCAGGTTGATGGCGCAGAACACCAGGCAGTAGATCAGGATTGCCAGCCATCCGGCATGCTTATGCAGCAACGGCATGAAGGCCGAGGCACCGGTGATGGCCATCACCCAGGCCTTGGGATTGGCGAACTGGAACATCGCTGCCGCGCCGAAGGACATCGGCTGCAGCGCCCGCTCCCCCGTGCCGGCCACGCCCATGCGGCGCAATTGCCAGGCCAGGTACAACAGATAGGCGCAGCCAGCCGCCTTGAGCAGCAGCACCACCTGCGGCAGCGCCACCACCAGTTCGCCTATACCGAAGGCGCATACCGCCAGCAGGACGCCGAAGCCGAAGGTGATACCCAGCATGTGCGGCACCGAGCGACGAAAGCCGAACCAGATCCCCGAGGAGGTCAGCATGATGTTGTTGGGCCCCGGCGTGATCGAGGAAACAAAGGCGAACGACATCAGTGGTAGCAAAGCCTCGATCATGCCGACCTCCGCTGCGCCAGTTGGCCTTCGTGCCGGGCTTGCGCATGCCCCTGCACCAGCGACACCACCCGCGCCGGGGCCAGCAGGGCATCGGCCACGGCACTGTCGCGGGCCAGCACGCGGGCGAAGACGTCATGATCGACGTTGCCGCCGGAGAGCGTGATGCCGATCTTCTTGCCGCGCAGCCGCGCGCGCAGCTGCAAGGCCGCTGCCAGGGCGCAGGCACCCGCTCCTTCGGCCACATTGTGGGTGGCAATGAAGGCCAGCTTCATGGCGTCCATGACTTCATCGTCGGTGACGGCCACGACCTCGTCCACTTCGGACAGCATCACCTCCAGCGAGGCCTGATCGGGGACGCGACAGGCGACGCCATCGGCGATACAGGTACTGACCGGCGCCTCGATCTTGCGGCCGGCCTCGAAGGACAGCTTGTAGGCCAGCGCGTGGGCGGACACCACACCGATGATGCGGGTCTTCAGGCCCAGTGCATTGCGCGCTGCCACCGCGCCGCACATGCCGGAGCCCTGGCCGATAGGGACCAGCACCAGGTCCAGTTCGGGCTGGGCGGCGAACAGTTCCATCCAGTAGGTCGAGACGCCGGCCACCAGGTCGCGGTGGAAGGACGGGATCATGTGCAATTGCTGCTGTTGCGCCAGTTGCTGGGCGTGTTCGCGGCTGTCCTGGAATTCGCGACCATGTTCGATCAGATCCACGCCCAGGGCGCGCATGGCGGCATTCTTTTCGCGGCTGTTGCCTTCGGGCACGACGATGGTGGCAGGAATGCCGAAGCGGCACGCCGACAGCCCCACCGACTGGCCGTGATTGCCCCGGGTGGCCGAGATCACGCCGGACAGTTGCGGTTGTTGCCGGGCCAGGTGATGCAGATAGACCATGCCACCGCGCACCTTGAAAGCGCCCGTGGGGGCATGGTTCTCGTGCTTGACCCAAACTTCGGCACCCAGTGCCTGGTTCAGCAGCGGCCAGCACAGTTGCGCGGTGGGTGCCATGCCGGCATAGACGATACCGGCGGCCTGTTCGATCTCCATCAGGCTGGGCAACAGACGGTGGGCGGCGGAAGTGGCTTGGGTCATGACGGTTCTCCTATCGGAATGCAGGTTGCTGGCGACAAGGCCAGGGTAGCTAGGGTGGATCCGGTGGACCGAAGTGGCCCGGATTGGCTTGCTTGTCCCGGCGATACGCTTGCTCTTGTATTGGAAGCCATCCTAGCCGACAATACCGATACAGTACCTGTACACTTTTCCAAATAATCCCAAACATTGTCACGGCAAAATGACCAATACAGTCAAGCAATTGCGCAGCGTCAGACCCGATATGCCTCAGAGCGACAGCGCCCTCCCCGGCTGGCCGCTGCTGTTGCGCGAGAGTGGCGAATCGCTGGTGGACCAGATTGTGCGCGGCATCCGCGCCCGCATCGATGACAAGCTCTTGCGCAGCGGCGTGCGCATGCCCTCGATCCGGCAGTTTGCCGATGGCAACGAGATTTCGCGCTTTACTGTGGTGGAGGCCTATGACCGCCTGGTGGCCCAGGGCTATCTGGAATCGCGCCGGGGCTCCGGCTTCTACGTCAAGGAACGCTCACCCCTGGGTGGCGGCTATGGCAACACCGCTGCCCAGGCCGAAGCCGTGGCCGAGGCCGGGCGCGGGCTGGATGTGGTCTGGCTGGTACGCAACATGTTCCGCCAGATGCCGCCGCACAAGATGCCCGGGGGCGGCCTGCTGCCACCGGACTGGCTGGATGGCGAACTGATCGCCAACGCCCTGCGTGCCGTCAGCCGCGACAACCCTTCCCTGCTGCTGGGCTATGGCACGCCGCTGGGTTTCCTGCCGCTGCGCCAGCAGTTGCAGCTGAAGCTGGCGGAGCTGGAAATCGCCGCCGCCCCCGACCAGATCGTGATGACCACGGGCGTGACCCAGGGCCTGGACACGGTGGCGCGGCATTTCCTGCGCCCGGGCGATGTGATCTTCGTCGATGATCCGGCCTGGTTCCTGATGTTCGGCTCCTTTGCTGCGCTGGGCGCCAAGATCGTGGGCATCCCGCGGCTGGGCGACGGCCCCGACATCGCGCGCCTGCGCGAGCTGGCGGCGATCCACAAGCCCAAGCTGTACGTGATCAATTCGGTGCTGCACAACCCGACCTCGACCTCGCTGTCGGCGGCCAAGGCCTTCCAGGTCCTGCGCATCGCCGAGGAACACGATTTCATCATCGTCGAGGATGACATCTACTGCGACATGCATCCCGGTTCGGCGGTACAGCCGGCGACCCGCATCGCCGCGCTGGACCAGCTGCAGCGGGTGATCTACCTGGGCGGTTTTTCCAAGACCTTGTCGGCCAACCTGCGGGTGGGCTTTATCGCCACCTCGGCCGAACTGGCACGCAGCCTGGCCGACCGCAAGCTGCTCTCGACCCTCACCACCGGCGAGATCGGCGAACGCGTGGCCTACAAGGTGCTCTCGGAGGGGCATTACCGCAAGCATGCCGAACGGCTGCGGGCGCGGCTCAATGGCGCGCGCGACAAGGTGATGCGCCAGCTGGAACGCATGGGCATGGAGATCGGTGATCCGCCGCCCTGCGGGATGTTCCTGTGGGTCGATACCGGGCGCGACACCAATGTCATGACCGAGGAGGCGATGGAACAGGGCTTCCTGCTGGCACCGGGTAGCCTGTTCTCGCCTTCGCAGCTGCCCTCCACGCGCATGCGCATCAACGTGGCCAGCATGTCCGACCCCGGCATCTGGCGCTTCCTGGAAAAGGCGATGGCGCGCTGAGCTCCCTCGCCCAGCCCTGGCCGCCCTGACCACCGGTAGGTCAGGTGGTCAGGTGGATGCGGGCGATCTCCTGGTTGGTGGCGTTGTAGAAGGCATAGTCGGTGGTGCCGGGGAAGTAGACGTAATGGTCCGACCCATTGGCCATGATCTGCAAGCTTTCGCTGCCGCTCATCTTCACTGTCAACAGGTGTGAGGTGGCACCGCTGACCATGCCCATGTTGATCACGTCCTGGGCCGTGATGATGATGTTGGTGCCATTGCCGGCGCTGACATCGAGGGTGGTGATACCGGTGACCTTGCTGGAGAAGTTGCTCAGGTTGAGGGTATTGCCCAGGTCGGCAAAATGCAGCGTCGTCACCCCGGCCACGCCATTGATGGAATCGATGTTGGAGGTGCCGGTGTTCTTGTTGACCATGTCGCTCTGCGCCCCACCGGTACTGCCCAGGCCGGCGCTGACATTGATCAGGTTGTTGCCGCTGCCCACCGTCACCGAATTGTGCCCGCCCTCGACCACGTTGAAGATATCGGTACCGGAACTGGCGCCACCGCCCTTGAGCACGTTGGTGGTAGCGTTGCCACGCGCGGTCAGGGTATTGGCACCGGCGTTGCCGATGAGCTCGCTAGCGACGGTTAAACTACCTTCCAGGTTGGAAATGCCGATATAGCTGTCGCCGTTGGCATCGCCCAAGCTGCCGCCGGCGGACAAGTCGGCCTTGATCGGCCCACTGGTGGAATACAGGTAGCTGACGGTATCGCTGCCGCCCGCGCCACCATTGAAGACATTGGCCACACCGCTGGCATAGAAGATATCGTCGCCGGCGCTGCCGGTGACGTTCTGGATGTTGACGTAGGTGTCGTTGGCGGCATAGCCGTTGGTACCAGTGCCGTGGAACAGGTCCACGGCCACGCCCGCCCCGCCCGAGCGGGCATAGTTGACCGTATTGTTGCCGGCGCCACCGTCGAAGGCGTTGGTGGCGGCACTGGCATAGAAGGTGTCGTTGCCGGAACCGCCGATCAGGTTTTCGATATTGGTGAACTTGTCGCCGAGCGCATAGACGCCGCTGGCGGCCAGCGTATTGGTCAGGTCCACCGTCACGCCACCGGTATCGAATTCATAGCTCACCGTATCGATACCCGCACCGCCATCGAAGTTGTTGGCCTGGGTACTGGCCTTGAACAGGTCGTTGAAACCGCTGCCGATCACATTGTCGATGTTGAACAGGGTGTCACCCTGGGCATCACCGCCGATGCCGCTACCGTTCTGCAGATCGATGGTCACGCCGAGGGTGGAACCGGCGTAGGAAGCAAAGGTGGAGCCACGGTTGCCGATCACGGCGGTGATGCTGTCGGCACCCGCGCCGCCTTCCAGCACCGAGCGCGTACCGGCCGTGGAAAATCCCTTGAGCACGTCCTTGAAGGCGGAGCCCACCACGTTCTCGATGCTGGTGTAGAGATCCCCGGCGGCATAATTGCCGCTGCCGGTACCAGTGGGGGTGGACAGGTCCACCGACACGCCGTTGATGCCGTCGCTGCTGGTGGAGAGCGAATAGTTGACGGTGTCCGAGCCGCCGGTACCGCCATTGAGGATATTGACTGCAGCGCTGGCAAGGAAGGTATCGTCGTTGTTGCTGCCGATGACGTTGTCGATGTTGAACAGGGTATCGCCCTGGGCGTCGCCGCCGGTACCGGTCCCGTTCTTCAGGTCGATGGTCACGCCGCTGGACGACCCGGCATAGGACGCATAGGTATAGGCGCGATTGCCGAGGTCGGCAGTGATGCTGTCGGCACCCTTGCCACCAGTCAGTACCGACATCACGCCGACCGTGGAAAAGCCGGTCAGGGTATCGGCCCAGTCGCTGCCGATGACGTTCTGGATGTTGGCATAGGTGTCGCCCTGGGCGTAGTTGCCAAGTCCGACGCCACTGGTGAGGTTGACCGTCACGCCGGTGGCGCTGTTGCTGCTGGTGGAACCGGCATAGCTGACCGTGTTCGACCCGGCTCCGCCATCCAGGAAGTTGGCCGCCGCGTTGGCCACGATGGTGTCGTTGCCACTGCCGCCGGTGGCGTCCTGGATGTTGGCATAGGTATCGCCATTGGCCAGGCTGCCGGTGCCGCCCGAGCCGCTGCCGCTGAGCAGGTTGATGGTTTCGTTGACGGTGGAGTTGGCGTAGCTCACCCGATTGTGCAGCGAACCCGTACCGCCATCGAAGAAGTTGGCGGCCGCGCTGGCCACGAACACGTCATCGGCGGACCCGCCGGTGGCATCCTGGATGTTGGTGTAGGTGTCGCCATTGGCCAGGCTGCCCGTGCCGCCCGTGCCGGTTCCGTTGAACAGGTTGATGGTTTCGGCCACCGTCGAGGTACTGTAGTTGACCCGGTTATGTGTACCGCCACCGCCATCGAAATTGTTGGCGGCAGTATTGCCGTAGAAGGTGTCGTTGCCGCCACCGCCGGTGATGTCCTGGATGTTGATGTAGGTGTCGCCGTTGGCCAGGCTGTTGGTGCCACCGCTGCCCTGGCCGCTGACCAGATTGATGGTTTCGTCGACCGCGGAATTGGCATAGCTCACGCGGTTGTGCAGCGAGCCGGTGCCGCCATCGAAGAAGTTGGCGGCCGCACTGGCGATGAAGACATCGTCGGCGGTGCCGCCGGTGACGTCCTGGATGTTGGTGTAGGTATCGCCGTTGGCCAGGCTGCCGGTGCCACCACTGCCGGTACCGTTGAACAGGTTGACCGTCTCCGACACCGTGGAACTGCTGTAGTTGACCCGGTTGTGGCTGCCGCCACCACCATCGAAGCTGTTGGCGGCGGTGTTGCCGTAGAAGGTGTCGTTGCCGCTGCCGCCGGTGGCGTCCTGGATGTTGGTGTAGGTGTCGCCATTGGCCAGGCTGCCGGTCCCGCCACTCCCCAGTCCGCTGATCAGGTTGACCGTTTCATCGACGGTGGAGTTGGTGTAGCTCACCCGGTTGTGGGTACCGGCACCACCATCGAAACGATTGGCCGCCGCGCTGGCGACGAAGGTGTCGTTACCGCTGCCGCCGGTGACGTCCTGGATGTTGGCATAGGTGTCGCCATTGGCCAGGCTGCCGGTGCCGCCGCTACCCGTGCCATTGAACAGGTTCACCGTTTCGTCGACGGTGGAATTGGTGTAGCTGACCCGGTTGTGCAGCGAACCCGTGCCGCCGTCGAGGAAGTTGGCCGCCGCGCTGGCGATGAAGACATCGTCGGCGGTGCCGCCGGTGGCGTCCTGGATGTTGGTATAGGTATCACCATTGGACAGGCTGCCGGTACCGCCGGTCCCGGTGCCTCCAAACAGGTCGATGGTCTCGGACACCGTCGAGGTGCTGTAGTTGACCCGGTTGTGGCTACCACCGCCGCCATCGAAGCGGTTGGCGGCGGTATTGCCGTAGAAGGTGTCGTTACCGCCACCGCCAGTGATGTCCTGGATGTTGATGTAGGTATCGCCATTGGCCAGGCTGCCGGTGCCGCCCGTGCCCTGGCCGGTGACCAGGTTGATGGTCTCGTCGACGGTGGAATTGGTATAGCTCACCCGGTTATGCAGCGAGCCGGTGCCGCCATCGAAGAAGTTGGCGGCTGCACTGGCGATGAAGACATCGTCGGCGGTGCCACCGGTGACGTCCTGGATGTTGGTGTAGGTATCGCCGTTGGCCAGGCTGCCGGTACCGCCCGTGCCGGTACCGTTGAACAGGTTGACCGTCTCCGACACCGTGGAACTGCTGTAGTTGACCCGGTTGTGCAAGCCGCCGCCGCCATCGAAACGGTTGGCCGCAGCATTGCCGTAGAAGGTGTCGTTGCCGCTGCCACCGGTGACGTCCTGGATATTGGTGTAGGTATCGCCATTGGCAAGGCTGCCGGTGCCGCCGCTGCCCAGGCCGGTGACCAGGTTGACGGTCTCGTCCACGCTGGAATTGGCATAGCTCACGCGGTTATGGCTGCCTCCTCCGCCATCGAAACGGTTGGCGGCGGCGCTGGCGATGAAGGTGTCGTCGGCGCTGCCGCCGGTGACGTCCTGAATGTTGGTATAGGTGTCGCCGTTGGCCAGGCTGCCGGTACCACCGCTGCCCACGCCGTTGAACAGGTCCACCGTTTCGGACACGGTGGAATTCTGGTAGCTGACGCGGTTGTGCGAAGTGGCCGTGCTGGCGCCACCGTCGATGTTGTTGGCGGCGGCGCTGGCGATGATCAGGTCGTCGCCCGAGCCACCGGTGACGTCCTGGATGTTGGTATAGGTATCGCTCTGGGCATAGGTGCCACTGCCGGCCCCGGTAAACAGGTTGATGGTTTCGCTGCTGGTGGAATGCGCATAGCTGACGCGGTTGTGCAGTGAGCCACCGCCGCCGTCGAAGTTGTTGGCCGCCAGGCTGGCCACGAAGGTATCGTCGTAGATGCTGCCGGTCAGGTCCTGGATGTTGGAGAGCTTGTCGCCGGCCGCGTAACCGCCCGAGGTACCGGTACCGTTGGTATAGCTCAGGTCCACCGTGACGGCGGCGTCCGAGCTGGCATAGCTGACCCGATTGTGGGAGGTGGCCGTGCTGCTGCCACCGTCGATGCTGTTGGCCTCGGCGCTGGCGATGATCACGTCGTCCTGGGCGGAACCCACCACGTTCTGGATGGCGGTATAGCTGTCGCCGGCGGCAAAGCCGCCGCTGCCGGCGCCGGTGACCAGGTTGACCGTCACCGCGCCGGTCGAGAAGGCGTAGCTGACCGTGTTGGAACCCAGCCCGCCATTGAAGACGTTGACGTTGTTGTCGGCGATGAAGGTATCGTCATAGGCGCTGCCGATGACGTTCTGGATGCCGCTGTAGGTGTCACCTGCGGCAAAGCCGGTACTGCCCGTGCCATGGAACAGGTCGACGGTGACGCCATTGCCATCGCTGGCCTTGGCATAGCTGACCGTATTGTTGCCGGCACCGCCGACGAAGGCATTGGCCGCCAGGTTGGCGATGAACAGGTCGTTGTAGTCGCTGCCGATGACGTTCTGGATGTTGAGGTAGGTGTCGTTGTCGGCATAGCCGCCACTGCCGCTGCCCTGCACCAGGTCGACCGTCACGGCGCCGTTGGAACGCGCGTAGCTGACCGTGTTGGAGCCGGCGCCACCGTCGAAGTTGTTGGCTGCCAGGTTGGCCACGAAGAGGTCATTGCCGGCACCGCCCGTGAGGTCCTGGATGTTGACCAGCTTGTCGCCCTGGGCATAGCCACCGGAGGTGCCGGTGCCGTCGGTGTAGTTCAGGTCCACCGTTACGGCGGCGCTGGAGGCGGCATAGCTGACGCGGTTGTGGTTGGAGCCGCCACCGTCGAAGCTGTTGGCCGCCGCACTGGCGATAAAGGTATCGTCGTAGACGCTGCCGATCAGGTTCTGGATATTGGTGAAGGAGTCACCCGCCGCATAGTAGCCGCCGGTACCGGTGCCGATGGTATTGGTCAGGTCCACCGTGACGCCGCCGGTCGAGTAGACGTAGCTGACCGTGTTGGAGCCGCCCCGGCCGTCGAAATTGTTGACGTCGGCACTGGCGATGAAGATGTCGTCGTAGGCGCTGCCGATCAGGTTCTGGATGTGCGCCAGCACGTCGCCCTGGGCGTAGCCGCCGGAGGTGCCGGTGCCATCGGTGTGGGTCAGGTCGACCGTCACGGCGCTGGTGGAAAACTCGTAGCTCACCGTGTCCGAGCCGCCCAGACCACCATTGAAATTGTTGGCCCCGACGCTGGCGATGAAGGTGTCGGAATACGAGCTGCCGACGATGTTCTGGATGTTGGCGAAGCTGATGTTCTGCGCATACCCGCCGCTGCCGGTCTGGGTGATCATGTTGATGCTGACCGCGCCGGTGGAAGCCCCGAAGTTCAGGGTATCGGAACCACCGCTGCCGCCGTCGATGCGGCGCGTATCCACGCCGACGATGAAGACGTCGTCGAAGGCCGAGCCGATGGCATTCTGGATGTGGTTGTAGCTGTCGCCCTCGGCATAACCGCCGGTGCCGCGACCGGAGACGAAGTTGATCGACACGCCGGTGGTAGAGCCGGCATAGCTGACCGTGTCATTGCCGCCGGTGCCGCCATCGAAGGTATTGACGTCCACGTTGCCCACGAAGGTATCGTCATAGGCGCTGCCGATGACGTTCTGGATGCGTACGTAGCTGTCGCCCGCCGCTGCGCCGCCGCTCCCCAAGCCGCTTTGCAGGTTGACGTTCACGCCGGCATTGGAATTGGCGTAGGAGACGGTGTTCGAGCCCAGGCCGCCGTCGAAGCGGTTGGCATCGCTGCTGGCCACGAAGAGATCGTTGTAGTCGCTGCCGATGGCGTTCTGGATATGGGTATAGGTGTCGCCCTGCGCATAACCGCCCGCGCCGGTGCCGGTGATCAGGTTGACCGTCACGGCCGCGTTCGAGGACACGTAGGACACCGTATCGGAACCGCCACTGCCGCCATCCAGGCGGTTGACCACGGCATTGGCGACGAAGGTATCGTCGAAGGCACTGCCGCGCAGGTTCTGGATGTTGGAAAGCTGGTCGCCCTGGGCATCGCCGCCACTGCCCAGGCCGGTCACCAGATTGACCGTCACGCCGGCGCTGGAGCCGGCGTAGCTGGCCGTGTTGACGTTGGTACCGGTGCTGTTGACGCCGCCCACCAGCTGGTCAGCGCCGGCACCGCCCTGGAAGAAGGTATTGCCACTGCCGCCGTAGATGATGTCGTTGCCGCTGCCGCCATAGAGCAGGTCATTGGCATTGCTGCCGTAGATGGTGACGCCACCGTTGCCGGCATGTACCTCGTGCGGCGCGCCCTGGGCCGGCAACACCAGCACCGGGTCGCCGGTGGCCGGATCGAGGTAGCTCAAATCACCATAGGTGGTGGCGTCCTTGACCGCGACGTGGCGCACATCGACCAGGGTCTGCGGGCCGCGCGAGGTCGAGACCGTGGTGGTGAAGGTGAGATCAAAGGCCTGGTGCACCGGCGAGGAAGCATTGGCCTCGACCGTGTTGTACTGCAACTGCATCGGGAAATCGGTCTGGCCGGCCGCCACCGTCATCTCGTAGCGACCGCCACCGAGGTCGGTGGCGTTGACGATGGACATGTTGGCCGGCACGCCCGAGACGATCACCGACACCACGTTGCCATTGCCGGTGATGGTGACGTCGAACACCTTGATGAAGGTGCCGGCATTGTTGCCGGCGGCATAGATGGTGCGCACATCGTTACCGGCGTTGATCACCTGGGTGCTGAACTGCAGCGGCAGGCCAGCATCGGTCGCCGACTGCGCAATGCCGCCACTGCCGTAGAGGACGTCGCCGGTCTGGGTAATGGTGGCCAGGTTGACCAGCTTGATGGCCATGGCCGGCTGCGAGGGGTCGACCTGGATCGGCGGCGAAGGAATCGAACCGGGCCGCTCGGGCGGCACCTGCGGTTCGGAAGGCTTGACCGGCGCATCGTTGGAACTGGGACTGGCCGGCGGCGAGAACACCGGCGGCGTATTGGCCGTCAGGTTCTGCGACGCCGCAGCGGTGGCACCCACCGTGGTGTGGGTGGTGTCGCCCCCCACCACTGCACCGGCCGAACCACCGGCCTTGCTGGTGCCGTTGCTGCTGGTGGTGAGCGAGGCCGAATTCTCGCTGATGATCTGGGAAAACTGGCTGCCGCCATCGTTGCCGATGCTGGCCGCGTTGCGGTCTACCGTCACCTGCTGGGCTGGCGTCACATTGGGCGGGACCGCCACGGGATCGGAATTGAGGATGCGCGACTGGTCATTGGGCTTGAGCGCGATCTTGCCCACCGAATCGAGCAGCTTGCCGGTATCGGCGCTGGTATCGGCAAACTTGACCTTGGACTTGTCATCCATCGCCTCGATGGCGCCCCCGGCCAGCACCACCTTGGTGCCGTCGGCCATGTGCAGCACCATGTCCACGTCCACCACCTGGACGTGCTGAACGGCGGCGCGGGTAGCGCTGACCTGGAAGCTGCCGGCCTGGTCGGGCATCACCACCCGTACCGGGCCGGTGACCTTGTCCGCGGAGTTCGCTTGTGATGAGCTTGCGGTTGCCATGTTTCCTCGCTATCGAAGATCGGTTCGAATCAGGTTCGCCGTGGGCTGCACGACGTTACTGCAAAATCTGGGCCCGCGGCCCGTCGGCCACGATGCGGCCGCCGTCGATGACGACGATGCGGTCCATGTGCTGCAACAGCGCGGGGCTATGGGTGGCCACCACCAGCGTGCGCGGGCCGGCATAGGCCACCAGGCGCTCGATGATGCGGGCCTCGGTCTGCTGGTCCACGCCGGTGGTGGGCTCGTCCAGCAGCAGGATGCGCGGCGTGCTGGCGACCACCCGGGCCAGGGCCACCATCTGGCGCTGGCCACCGGAAAGATTACCGGGCGCCTTGATGACCTGGTCCAGCCGCAGTTCGCCACGGGCGATCAGGTCGTCCAGCGAGGACACCGCCAACGCTGCCTCGTACACCTGCCCCGGCACGCGGTCGCCGACGAAGATATTGGCTGCCACCGTGCCATCGAAGAGGAAGGGTTCCTGCGGCTTGAAGCCGATGCAGCGCATGCGTACCTCAGGGGCATAGGCCGTCACGGCTACGCCATCGATGAGCACATGGCCCTCGTCGGGATGATGCAGCCCGGCCAGCGCACGCAAGAGCGTGGACTTGCCGGAACCGGAGCGGCCGACGATGCCGACCTTCTCGCCCGGCTGCACGGTCAGGGAGACATGCTTGAGGGTCGGGGTTTCCTTCCTGTCCAGGTGCAGCAGCAGGTTGCCGACCTGGATCAGGCCGCGCATTTCCTGGCGCAGCACGTCGGCGCTGACGGTCTCGGGTTGCGCCTCGAACAGCTGGTCGAACTCGGCGCGGGCGCGGCGGAACATCTCGATGCGTCCTAGCAGTGCCGCCAGCGACGACAGCACCGTGGTGGCGCGGCTGATCAGGAGTGAACACGCAATCAAGGCACCCACGGTCAGGAGGTTGTCTTCCACCAGATAGACACCCACCACCAGGGTGGCCACCGCGATGAAGGTATAGCCAACGCTGGAGATGGCGTAGCTGGTGTTCATCCAGTAACGGCTCTTGGCCTGGGCCACCGCATTGGCGGCGGCGTCGATCAGGAAGCTGCGCAACAGACGGTCCTGCAGCGGCGTGGTCTTCAGGGTTTCCATGCCGTAGACGATGCTGGCGAGCTTGTCGACCTTGCCGGCACCGGCCTTCATGGCGGCATTGGCATAGTCGTTGGCCGGCACCTTCAGCAAGAGCTGCAGCGCCACCAGCACGGCCCCGCCCACCAGCAGCACCCACACCATGTGGCCGCCGATCAGGCCCAGCACCACCAGGTAGAGCAGCAGGAAAGGCAGGTCCACCAGCAACAGCATGTAGTTGGAGGACAGCAGGTCACGCGCGGCCGAAAGATCGCGGTAACGTGCCAGCACCACTCCGACCGGGGCCTGCACCTTGGCGGTCAGGAGGCGACGTGCCGAGACCTCGTCGAACTCGGTATCCAGGCGCCCGGCCAGTTGTTCGGTGTAGTACACGCGGATGACGCGCAATACCATTTCCAGCGCCATGAACAGCAGCATGCCCAGGGTCAGCGCCCAGAGCGTCTCGGGGATGTGGTTGCCCAGTACCTTGTCGTAGATCAGCCGCGAATACAACGGCATGAGCAGGCCCAGCAGGTTCACCAGCACCCCGGCCACGATGATCTCGACGAAGCGACTGCCATAGGCGCGCAACAGCGACAGGTAGCTGGGGTCCTGCCGCAGGTCCTGCAGGACCTGCGGTTGATCGATGTGGACCTGTTCGCTGGCGTTCATGATGCGGTGGTGACTCTCTTATGCCCGGTTATGCCGCGATCAGGCCTGGCCGCCACGGTTGGCGGTGGTGATTTCGCGGATGGCTTCGCGCAACTCCAGGCGCAGGTCCTTGACCATGGTCTGGCGACCGCTGCGCATTTCGTCGATGACGGTCTGCCAGTTGATGTTCTGGCGCATCAGGGCTTCGGTGATGGAGGTCAGCGATTGCGGGATGGCGCCCAGGTTCTTGACGCGATCGTTCTGGGTCGCCATGTGCTTGGCCAGGTCGATCTGCAGCTGGCGTGCCGACAGCGCGTCGCGGGCCATGTTGCTGGAGTTCTCGCCGATGGTGTTGCCCAGTTCGTTCAGGCGCGCTGCGACGGTGGCCTGCAGTTCGCCCTGGTACTGGATGGCGCCCATCTCGTCGGCCAGGCGCACGGAAATCTGGTTCAGCAGTGCCGGCAGTTGCGCGATGTTCTGCGCGTTCTTTTCGTTCATGTTGGAGATTTCGCCCTGCTGCGTCTGCAGCGAGCTCAGCGCGGTGGACAGCGCCAGCTGGCCGGCCTGGATGGTGGTGACGATCTGCGGCAGCACTTCGAAGGTGCGGTTGGCGATGTCGCCGTTGACCGAGAGGCGTTCTTCCAGCGAGGACAGGCTGTCGGAGAGGTCGCGGGCCGAGGTGATCTTGGTATTGATCAACTGGCCGACGGTGCGGATCTCTTCCAGGGTCTGCTGCGCGGTTTCGTGCATGCGCGGGCCGAAGGCCACCAGCTGGCGCAGGCTGCGCGATTCTTCCATGCTGTCGTTGAAGAGCTGGACGATGTTGTTCAGGCGGTCGTTCAGGCCTTCGAGCTTGATGCCGGCCTGCAGCGAGGCTTCCGAGCTGTTGCGGGCGGCCATGATGGATTCGCGCTGCAGGACCATCAGATCCTGCAGGAATTCGGCCAGGAAGGATTCGGACACGCCCTGGCGTTGGGTGGCCGCCGGACCGGTGGCGTCGTGCACCACGTGTTGCACCATGTCGCTGATGCATTCGCGGGCGCGGGCCACCAGCTTCTTGCTGGCCGCGCGCAGCGGGGTCAGGGTCAGGCCCAAGGCCAGCGAACCGATCAGGCCGAACATCGAGGCCGAGAAGGCGGTACCCATCGAAGCCAGCGGTTTCTGCAGGTCGGCCACCAGATGCATGAAGGAAGCATCCATGTCGCCGCCGGTGCTGGCCTTGCCGAAGCCGTCGATCAGTTCGGCAGTGCTGACCAGGGTCTCGAGCAGGCCGATGAAGGTCCCCAGCAGGCCCAGCGCGATCATGAAGCCGGTCAGGAATTGCGGGAACTCGGTCTTGGCTTCGAGGTGGGCGCGCAGGTCGTGCAGCGAACCTTCGATGGTTTCCTGTTCGATACGCGAGGTCAGGCGGCCCTTGGTGCTGGCCACGCTGACCAGGACCTGACCGATCTCGGTGCCCTCGAACTCGGGCGCCTTGACCAGGCTCTCCATGGATTCGCCGGCCTTGGTGCGGTCATAGAACTGCATCAGCTTGTCGTATTCCCAGTTGACGCGGTACAGGTTGTAGCCGATCAGGCCGATCCCGAACAGCGCCACGGCGATGATGAACAGGTTCAGGAAGGGGTTGATCTGGATGGCATGCCCCACGAAGCCCCGGAACAGGAAAGCGCCCAACAGCAGCAGGAGCGTCGGGATGGCGGCAAGTGCATAGAACTGGCGAAGGTTTTTCATACGTGCGAGGTTCCGGAGAAAAGAACGCAGGGGATGTGGATGGTGCAGAAAACGTCAAAAGCCGCAACGCCCATCGGGGTGGGCGTGTGCGACCGGTGAAAACGGTCATGCCGGCGGTATGCGCAAGTCATCGCGGCTCCCGCAGGGCACCCTGGCCGAAGCGCGACAGGGGCGACATCAGGTACTGCCAGACGGTACGGCGGCCGACGATGATGTCGGCGCTGGCGGTCATGCCGGGCATCAGGTCCAGCTTGCGCTGCAAGGCGCTGTCGCCGCGCTGCACGGCGATCTTGATGCGATAGCTGCGTTCGCCGCGCTGGTTGTTCTCGTCGGGCACGGTATCGGCGCTGATCTCGGTGACCACGCCTTCCATGGCGCCGTAGACGCCATAGTCATAGGCCGAGACCTTGACCCGCGCACGGGCGCCGGTGACCAGTTCGGCACGGTCGGTCGGGGAGATGCGGGCTTCGATGACCAGCTTGTCGTCGCTGGGGGTCATCTCGATGATGGGGTCGCCCGGGCGCACCACCCCGCCCACGGTATTGATCATGACGCGGTTGACCACGCCATCCATGGGTGCCTTGACTTCGGAACGGGAGACACGGTCGTTGCGCGACTTGATTTCTTCCTGCAGGCGCGCCAGTTCGTTTTCGGTGGCGGTCAGGTCGGTACGGGCATCAGAGCGGAAGCGCGAGGAGGCTTCGCCCATCTTGGCCTGGGATTCGGCGATGGCCGCCTTCAGGCGCGGGATCATGGCATCGGTGGCGGCCAGGCGGCTTTGCGCATCCTGCACGCGGGCTGCGGCCTGGATGTCTTCCAGCTGGGAGGCGGCATTGCGCTCCAGCATGTTGTGGATCAGCTTGTACTGGCGCTGGGCCAGGTCGACCTCGGTGGCCTGGCTCTTCTGGCGGCTCACGGCCTCGCCCAGTTCGGCCTGGCGCTGGGCGGCCTGTTCGCGCAGCACCGACATTTCCTGCGTCAGCTTGGCAGCGCGGGCGGCGAAGGCGGCCTGCTCGCTCTGCACGGCCGGGTCATCACGCTCGAGGTCGGCCGGCATCTGCAGGCTGGCCGCGCCGGAGGCTTCGGCCGAGAGCCGCGCCACCCTGGCACGCAGACCGAGGATTTTCACACGGCCTTCGCCCAGGTCGGCATTGGCGCGCACGTCGGCAATGGAGATCAGGGTCTGGCCCTTCTTGACTACCGCGCCTTCGCGCACCAGGATGGCCGAGACGATGCCACCCTCCAGATGCTGGATCACCTGGTTATGTTCGGAAGCGACGATGCGCCCGCTGCCGCGCACCACCATGTCGATCGGCGCCAGGATCGACCACAGCACCAGCAAGGCCAACAGCAGCGCGCAGGCCAGGACCGCCAGGCGCGGACGCGGCATGGCGTGCAACTGGCCCAGGCGGCGGTCCAGGCGCGGCGCCACGCGGCGCATGAAGCCCTTGCCGCGGGAGGCAATCCCGTGGTCGGCGCCGGGCTTGAGCGAGAGCGTCATTTTGCCGAGGCCTGATATTGCACGACCACGCGGGCGTCGTTACCGCTACCGTTCTGGTCGGTAGCCACGCGGCTGGTCACGCGCTCCTTGTCGACCCCGGCATCGATGAGGTAATTGCGCACGGCGACGGTGCGGTAGTAGGCGCGGCGGCGGCTTTCACTGTAGCTGCCACTGCTGATGACGCCGGTCACGACGATCTTGCCCTGGCTGGATTTGACGCGCCGGACCCAGTCACCGATGCTCTTGTCGAGGGCCTTGCCGCCCTCCTCGTTCAACTGGGTGGAGTCGGCGTCGAAATTGAGGGTGACCGCTTTTTCGTTGGCGTCGATGCGCAGACCGGGGGCCACTTCCTTGTCATTGGGTTCGGTCTTGACCTGGATCGCGTTGGGGCTGGAGGGCGCGGCGTCGCTACGCAGGCTGCCATTGTCCGATTGCAACGGCGGCGTGGCCAGCTTGGCTTTCAGGGTGGCCACTTCGCGCTTGAGCTGTTCGATTTCCTTGGCCTTCTCGCGCTCGCCCGGTGTCTCGGCGGCGCTGGATGCGGGGCTGTTGGCAGCGCTGCTGGCACTGCTGGCGTTAGTGGGCGCATTGTCGTTCTGGCGCTCGGCCCCGCTGCGTTCGGCGGCAGCCACATCCTTCCGGGATGCCTTGACTTCACGCTGGTTCTGGCTCTGCGTCTGCGAGATCAGCTGTCTGACCTTGGTCTGCGCCAGCTTCTGCGAGTAGTAGAACAAGGTCACCACGAACACCACCACCACGAAGATCATGACCAGCACCACGTTGGACAGTGCGTCCACGAAGCCTGGCCAGAAATTCTGTTCCCTTCCCCCCTCCATGTGTCCCCCGTCCTATTTCGCTGCCCGCGCGGGCAGGGTTTCCAGCGCCGAGGCGCGCCCCGTGTTGCGCAGGATCTGATAGCTGATGTCGGCCTGCTGGAACAGCAGGTTGGCAAAATCGGTACGCGCCTGGTAGGCCTGCTGGTAGGCGTCCAGCACGTCCAGCAATTGCTTGCTGCCGGTGGAGAGCTGTTCCAGGAAGACATCGGCCACGTTGGCATTGGTCAAATACGCCTGGCGCGAGATTTCCATGCGCTTTCTCACCGCGCCCAGGGTGCGGTAATTGATCTCGATCTGCTCACGCAACTTGCGTTCCAGGTCCAGTGCGGTGTTGCTCTTTTCGGCGTACTTGGCGCCGGCCTGCTTGGTGTAGTAGACGTCGGAACCACCGTTGAGCAGGTTCATCGACATCACCAGCATCAGGCGGCGGTCGGTGGTCTGCTGCAGGGCGTTGGTGGTGGTATCGATGGCCCCACCGACCCCACGGCTCTTGATCTGGGTCCATTCCAGGGCCAGCGTGGGCGAGAACTTGGCACGGGCCGACTTCAGTTCCTGGTTGGCCGCATCCAGATCGCGCCGCGCGGCACGCACGCCGGGATTGGTGTCGTAGACGTCCTGCAGGGCGATCTTGGACGTATCGGGGACCACCGGCATCATGTGGTCGGGCACTTCCAGCTGCTCGATCTTGCGGCCGGTGACCTGGTTCAGGGTCACCATGGCGCTTTCCAGTGCCCCTTCGGCTTCGGCCACGGCGGACTGGGCGGTCAGCGAGCGGCCGCGCACGCGTTCGAAATCGATGCGACTGGCGCCGCCGCCTTCGAGGCGTTTGTTCATGTAGTCCAGCAATGCGCTCATGCGCTGCGAATAGCTGCGGGCGAAGGACAGCGAGGCGTATGCCCGCATGACGTCGTAGTAGGCCTTGATGGCGTTGTAGTACAGGGTCTCGCGGGCGTCGTCGCGGCGCAGGTCGGCAGCATCGGCCAGGGAACTGGACTTGCGGTAGTCGTAGTAGGAGCCGGGGGCGAAGATGGGCTGGCGGCCGATCAGCGTGACATCCCAGCGCTTGTGGTAGTTCGCACGTTGCACCAGGCCGGTATTGGGGTCGAGCACGGAGGAAGGCGAGGAATACTCGTTGCCCTTCTGCGCCCGCACGTCCAGGGTCGGCCCCATCTGTCCGGCGGTGGCCTTGGACGCATAGCGGGCCTGATCGGCCTGGGCCGCCGTGGCGGCATAGCTGTAGCTGTTGTTGAGCGCCAGGTCGAGTACGCTGCGCAGGTTCAGGTCAGGGACGACATCGCCCTCGGTGACGATGCTGATCTGCGGCAGCGCGATCAGGTTGCCGGAAAAGCCGGGATCGGACTGACGCAGCAGCAGCAGGATTTCATCCTGCGCCGAAGGTGCCGGGGTATCGGCCGGCAAGGCCGGCAGGCGATAGTCGGCCAGCGCCGGACCGGCCGGATCGGCGCCCAGGCGGATCTGGGGCGGTACATCCAGGGTGCCGCCGTTCTGGGGCGGCACGCTCACCGCCGCTCTGGACGCTGCCGGCGGCTCCGCCGGTAGCGGCGGGTTATCTGCAGACCGTGCCATCTGGGGCGCGGTCAGTCCGAGTGAAACTGCGAATATGAACGGTTTGCTCTTGAGAACTCTCATCAACGCGATCAGCCGGTACCGGACCGGCCTCCCCTGCCCCAAAACACCCTTAGGAAAGAATCGCCAGCCAGCGCTGCGATTCCAGTTATCAGGCACGGGGACTCATATTCTTCGTCTTTGCAAGTCCCGGCCTGGCCCTCTGCTTCCGCTCTCCCTCTTCGGGGAAAAACGAAAATTATTACCATTTTGTCAAAACAATTCTATCACTCGAGGATTGCAACTCAATTACAAATAACAGGGAAAAACCGTTTAATTTCAATTGACTTGATAAAAATTAATATTCGCAATTATGGTGAGCTTGTTGCCGCCGTGCCATCAGGAAATTCTGCAGAAGACCAAAGCGCTGAAAAACTCTTTAAAAATGCTGTTGAAAAACCACAAGTCTCTCCCTATATCCAGCCCACAGGCGATTGCCGCAAGCTATTCAACTCATCCATTTCTTCAATAAGGACACAAACATGGCCACCGAAAAACAGACCATGGGCTTCCAGGCCGAAGTCAAGCAACTGCTCCAGTTGATGATCCACTCGCTGTATTCGAACAAGGAAATCTTCCTGCGCGAGCTGGTCTCCAACGCCTCCGATGCGGCCGACAAGCTGCGCTTCGAGGCGATCAACAACGCCGGCCTGTATGAAGACGACCCGGAACTGAAGATCAGGATCAGCTTCGACAAGGCTGCACGCACCATCACCATTTCCGACAACGGCATCGGCATGAACCGTGACGAGGCCATCTCCCACCTGGGCACCATCGCCAAGTCGGGCACCAAGGAGTTCTTCTCGCGCCTGTCGGGCGACCAGCAGAAGGACGCGGCCCTGATCGGCCAGTTCGGCGTGGGCTTCTATTCCGGCTTCATCATCGCCGACCGCATCACGGTCGAGACGCGCCGTGCCGGCACCCCGGCCGCCGAAGGCGTGCGCTGGGAATCCGAAGGCGCCGGTGATTTCTCCATCGAGCAGATCGACAAGCCGAGCCGTGGCACCGACATCATCCTGCACCTGCGCGAGGGTGAGGACGAGTTCCTCTCGGCCTGGCAGTTGAAGTCCATCATCCGCAAGTATTCCGACCACATTTCCCTGCCCATCCTGATGCACAAGGAAGAATGGGACGAGGAAAAGAAGGAAACCGTGCAGAAGGACGAGCTGGAGACCGTGAACCAGGCCAGCGCGCTGTGGAGCCGCAGCAAGTCGGAAATCACGCCTGAGCAGTATGAAGAGTTCTACAAGCACGTCTCACACGATTTCGGCGCGCCGCTGGCCTATACCCACAACCGGGTGGAGGGCCGCAGCGAATACACCCAGTTGCTCTACATCCCGGCGCGCGCCCCGTTCGACCTGTGGGACCGCAACAAGCGCGGCGGCATCAAGCTCTACGTCAAGCGCGTGTTCATCATGGATGACGCCGAGCAGCTGATGCCGGTGTACCTCCGCTTCGTCAAGGGCGTGATCGATTCGGCCGACCTGCCGCTGAACGTCTCGCGCGAAATCCTGCAGGAGTCGCGCGACGTGCGGGCCATCCGCGATGGTTCGGCCAAGCGCGTGCTGGGCCTACTGGAAGAGCTGGCCAACAGCGAGGACCAGGCGCAGAAGGACAAGTACGCCACCTTCTGGACCGAGTTCGGCCAGGTGCTCAAGGAAGGCATCGGCGAGGACGCGGCCAACAAGGAGCGCATCGCCAAGCTGCTGCGCTTCGCTTCGACCCACAACGACAGCGAGGTGCAGAACGTCGCGCTGGCCGATTACCTGGGCCGCATGAAGGAAGGCCAGGACAAGATCTATTACGTCACCGCCGAGACCTTCCAGGCGGCCAAGAACAGCCCGCACCTGGAAATCTTCCGCAAGAAGGGTGTGGAAGTGCTGCTGCTGACGGACCGCGTGGACGAGTGGATGCTGTCCTTCCTGACCGAGTTCGAAGGCAAGGAACTGGCCTCGGTGGCCAAGGGTGGTCTGGATCTGGGCCAGCTGGAAAACGAGGCCGAGAAGAAGCAGCACGAAGATACGCAGGCCGAGTACAAGGATCTGGTGGAGAAGATGAAGACCGCCCTGGCCGACAAGGCCAAGGACGTGCGCGTGACCTTCCGCCTGACCGACTCCCCGGCTTGCCTGGTGGCTGACGAGAACGAGCTCTCGGGCAACCTGGTACGCATGCTGAAGGCGGCGGGACAGGCCGCACCGGATTCCAAGCCGACCCTGGAAATCAATCCGGACCACCCGCTGGTGCAGCGCCTGAAGTATGAAGAGGCGCGCTTCGACGACTGGTCGCACATCCTGTACGACCAGGCCCTGCTGGCCGAGGGTGGTGCCCTGGCTGACCCGGCCAGCTTCGTCAAGCGTACCAATGACATGCTGCTGGCCATGGCTGGCAAGTAAGCCGTAGCAGCCTGGCGCCCGAGTTCGGGCGCCTGCGCCAGAAACGCCGCCGCGCGCCGGTCACTCCGGACGCGGCGGCGTTTTTGCATGGAGGCTTGCCGGGTTGTCCGTGCATGGTTAACATCGCCCCCATCCAATCGCCCCTCCCCTGCTCCCGCCCGTTTCCATGGAATTGCACTTCATCAATCCCCGCAAGAATGCCCTGGCCTACCTGGTCAAGATCCTCTCCGGCTGCCTGATCCTGTGGTACGGATTGCGCGCCCTGGGCATCGCCGAACCCTACTGGGCCATGATCTCGCTGATCATCGTCACCGAACCGGACATGACGGTGGCCAAGGCCAATTTCCGGGCGCGGCTGATCAATACCATTTCCGGCTGCATCGTCTCGTGCATCGCACTGGTGGTGTTCGGACCGACCTTCCTGGCGATGCTGGTGGCGCTGACGGCGGCCGTGGTGGTGGCCATGCTGCTGCAGAACTATCCCAGCAACTGGCGGCTGGGTCCGGCGACCGTGGTGATCCTGCTGTCGGCAGCCTTCACCGGCCAGGGGCTGAGCCAGGAATTGCATCTGGCGCTGATGCGGGTGGGCGAAGTCATCATCGGCAGCACGGTGGCGCTGCTGGAGACGGTGATCTACATGTGGCTGCTGAAGCTGCGGTCCAAGCCGGAGGATGGGAATGCTGCGAACTCCTGAAAACACCCTGCTGAGGGGACCACGTGTACTGCTACGTCGGTGGCGAGCGGATGATCGAGGGCCGCTGGCAGAACTCAATGCTGATCCCGTGGCCATGCAGCATTTCCCGGCTCCGCTGACGCGCTCGGAGAGCGATGCACTGGCGGATCGCATCGAAGCGCATTTCGACATGCACGGCTTCGGCCCATGGGCACTGGAAATACCGGACGTGGCCGAGTTCGCGGGGCTCGTGGGATTGATGCATGTGGGATTTGAAGCGCATTTCACCCCGGCCGTGGAAATCGCCTGGCGATTGGCGCCGGCGTTATGGGGAAAGGGCTATGTGAGTGAGGCAGCGCATTGTGCCTTCGATTTCGGGTTCCGGGCACTGCATTTATCCCAGATCGTGGCATTCACGATTCCGGCGAACCTGCGCTCGCTGGCGGTAATGCAAAGGCTGGGAATGCACACGGACGTGCAGGACGACTTCCTGCACCCACGGCTGCCCGTGAATCACCCGTATCGCATGCACCGGCTATATCGGATGGACAGGCAAGCCTGGCTGACGCGGGCTTGCTCCTGAGCTGCGCAAGGACAAAAAAAAGCAGGACCGCAGTCCTGCTTTTTCTGGTGCGGTGACGCCGATCAGTGGGTCACGCGGGTGGTACGGCCGTTGGAGAGCAGGCGCACGCGCTCGCCGATACGGAACGGCTCGTCGGCGTCCTGGGTGATGGCACGCAGTTCGCCATTGTCCAGGCGCACGGTGATTTCCAGGCCGGGACGGTTGTTCAGGTGGGCTTCAGCCTGGTTGCCCAGCACGCCGCCGGCCAGCGCGCCGACGATGCCAGCTGCCAGGGCACCGTTGCCGCCACCGATGTTGGAGCCCGCGGCGATGCCGCCCAGCGCGGCGCCACCGAGGGTACCGATGCCGCTGGAACCCTTGTCGATGGTCACGTTGCGGATCGATTCGACCACGCCCATGCGCACGGTCTGCTCACCCTGCGCCTGGCGGGAGTTGTAGACGCTGGCCGAATTGGGGGTCACTGCGCAGCCGGCCACCAGGGAACCCAAGGCTGCGATCACAAGCAATTTCTTCATAACAAAAACACTCCAACTGAAATTTTGGCCCGTCTCCGGGCAGCGTGGAAATGGCATGCATCCTCGCAAACGCGCCATGAATGCGCATCGGCGGTCGATACCGTCCATCTGCGACATCTTAATACAAAGCGCGCCCGATCCGGAAATGCTGCGGCTGCCCGCCTCAGTACGGGATATGCCAGCGCCGATAGAGGAAGGCCAGTACGAACAGCGGCCCGATCAGGAGGAAGCGCAAATCCTGGAAGAAGGACGGCTTGCGCCCTTCGATCCGGTGGCCGACGAACTGGCCGATCCAGGCCAGCACGAAGACCACGACAGAGACCGGCAGCACCGCACCTGCGGGCAAGCGCGCCAGCACGACCAGCATCAGCGCCGACATGGCCAGCATGCCCACGGCAAACGGCGGCGACAGGCGCAGGTAGTAAGCCAGTGCACCGGCCGCGACCAGCAGTGCTACCGCCGGCGAGATGAGCCAGCACAGGCCCAGCACCGCAAACACGATGGCCGGCACGCAGATGCAGTGGATCAGCTCGTTCATGGGGTGCCGGTGGTGCTCGCCGTAGCGGGCCAGCAACTCGTCGATGCGACGGGGTGAAGTCGTGCTGTCCATGCTGGCTCTCCGCTGGAAAGGAAACCGGCCGGCCTCAACGGCCGCCGGAGACGTCGATGAAGGTACCGGTGGCGTAGGAGGCCTCGTCCGAAAGCAGCCAGAGGATGGCATGGGCGACTTCCTCGGCGGTGCCGCCGCGTTTCATCGGGACGGCGTCCTTGAGACGATCGACCCGGCCGGCTTCGCCGCCGCTGGCATGGATGTCGGTATAGATCAGGCCCGGGCGCACGCCATTGACGCGAATGCCCTCGCCCGCCAATTCCTTGGACAGGCCGATGGTAAAGGCATCGATGGCCCCCTTGGAGGCGGCGTAGTCGACATACTCGCCCGGCCCGCCCAGCTTGGCCGCCATCGAGGACAGGTTGACGATGGCGCCGCCCTGGCCACCATGGCGGGTGGACATGCGCTTGACCGCTTCGCGCGCGCACAAGAGGCTGCCGGTGACATTGGCGACCAGCACGCGGGTGATACGCTCGGCGCTCATGTCTTCCAGGCGGGACTGATGCCCGAGAATACCGGCGTTGTTGACGAGGGCGCTCACGCGGCCGAGCTGCTCGTCTACCGTGGTATAGAGCCGCAGCACGTCCTCCTCGCGGGACACATCACCGGCCACCGTGATGGCACGGCCACCGGCGGTGCGGATGCGTTCGGCCACCGATTCGGCGGCGTCACGGTTGCTGACATAGTTGACGCATACCGCATAGCCGCGCTGCCCCGCCAGCAAAGCGGTGGCCGCCCCGATGCCACGGCTGCCGCCCGTGACGATGATGACCTTTTCTGTCATGTCCTGTCTCCCTTGGATGAAATGCCCGAACGCGCTGGCCCGGGGGATGATTACGCTAAGATGTGCATTTTGCCGCAAGCGCGCGGCATCTGCAGACGCCGGTCATTGTGCCGTGTTCAGATGAGTGCGGCGCTTGCTGAAATTCTTTTCATCCAGATGCCATCATGCCCGACCGCAAAACCGCCCGGCGTGCTGCCGCCTTGACCCCGGCATCGGTAGCGGAGTCCAGCAACGCTACCCACGCGCCGGTAGCCTTCACCGCCAGCGATCCGCTGCTGGCGAGCTTTCCACCGGTGGTGGCGCAGGACACGCACACCCTGATCCTGGGCAGCCTGCCTGGTGCCGCCTCGCTGGCCCTGCACCAGTATTATGGCCATCCGCGCAATGCGTTCTGGCGCCTGGTGGGCGAGGTGATCGGGGCCGATTTGTATGGGATGGCCTATGAAGCCCGACTGGCGACGCTGCTGGAACACCGCATCGGCCTGTGGGACGTGATCGCCAATGCGCGACGTCTGGGCAGCCTGGACAGCGCTATCCGCGATCACTCCCAGAACGACCTGCAGGCGCTGCTGGCCACCTTGCCGCAATTGCGCACGATTGCCTTCAATGGCGGGACGGCGGCCAAGCTGGGACTGGCGGCCTTGGGGTCGCACGCACAGCGGTATCGGATCGCCCTGTTGCCGTCCAGCAGCCCGGCCTATGCGGCGCTGGCGTATGCGCAGAAGCTGCAGCGCTGGCGCGATGCTTTGAGCGGATCCGCTTGAGGCCTGCTGGTCCTTTGTAGCGCCCGCACCCGGCGTCACTTCCGGAAGAACAGGTAATCGTAGAACTCGCCTGACAAGCCGCCATTGAAAATCAGATACTGCAAGGCCTTCGCGAAAAACACGATGGCGCCGAAGACGATGGCCAGCTTCAGGCAGAGGATGAGATTCTTGATCATGCCGGCAGTGTAATGGAGGCCGGCGCGGTTGGCATGAAAAAACCGCCCCGGAGGGCGGTTCGGAGCCTACGCCTCTCCCGGCTCAGAAGGCGGGGACCAGCGAGCCCTTGAATTCGGTCTCGATGAACTTGCGCACTTCCTCGGAGTGGTAGGCCTGCACCAGTTTCTTGGCCCAGGGCTTGTCCTGATCTTCGGCACGGGTGGCGATGATGTTGGCGTAGCGACCGCGCGGGTCTTCCACCGCGATGGTGTCCTTCTGCAGCGACAGCCCGGCCTTGTAGGCGTAGTCGTTATTGATCGAGGCTGCGGCCAGGTCGTCCAGCGAGCGCGGGAGTTGCGCGGCGTCCAGTTCGATCAGCTTGAGCTTGCGGGGATTGTCGATGATGTCCAGCGGCGTGGCGTTGACGCCGTTTTCACCCACGCCCGGCTTGAGCTTGATCAGGCCGGCCTTCTGCAACAGCAGCAGGGCGCGATTGCCGTTGGAGGGATCGTTCTGGATACCGATATGGGCGCCGTTGGGCAGTTGGTCGACCGACTTGAACTTGCGCGAATAGATGCCCAGCGGCGCGGTGATGGTCAGACCGACCGGCACGATCTTGTAGCCGCGCGCGGCGATCTGGCTTTCCAGGTAGGGGCGGTGCTGGAAGGCATTGGCGTCAAGGTCGCCCGCTGCCAGTGCCGCATTGGGCTGCAGATAGTCACTGAAGACCACGGTCTGGATCTCCAGTCCATCGCGGGCGGCCACTTTCTTGACCACCTCGAAGATGGCTTCGGCGCTGCCGACCGAGATACCGACCTTGATCTTGGTCTTGTCCTGGGCGTGCGCCAGATGGGGCGCAACCGCCAGGGCCAGTGCAGCAACGGCCGCGATGCGCTTGATGAATGCAGCGAAATGCATGGTGACTCCGAAAATGATGAGGTCTGCATCCTCACATGCAGCCAGGCCCGGAAGAAGGAATGAATCCGCATGTCGATATGCGGCAATTGCAGGCAAGGCGCTGGGCTTCGGCCAGGCAAGGTATCATTCGGCATCCGTCGGCATGCCCTTCTCTTCGGGATGCCGCACCAGATTCCTATCGAAAATGCTCATCAAAAGAAAATCCATCGAGGCCCAGGCCAATACCAAGGCGGGTCCCAATCGCCGTCGTCAACAACTGGACGCCGACAGCAACAAGCCGCGCAAGCCCAAATACGCACCGGTCACGCTCTCCGAACTGGACGGCGTGCGTTATCTGCACTTCGGGACCGAATGGGTGCAGGGCGCCATGCGCATCCGCAAGCCGGACTGGATCGAACTGGAATATGCGCAACAGATGATGGCTTGGATGCTGTTCAACGGTGCGCCGCGACACATCGTGCAACTGGGGCTGGGCACGGGTGCGCTGACCAAGTTCGGTTATCGGCAATTTCCGCAGGCGCAGGTGACGGCGGTGGAATTGAACCCGGCGGTGATTGCGATTTGCCATAGCATGTTCAAGCTGCCCGAACCGGACGAACGTCTGATGATCATCGAGAGCGATGCCATGGATTTCATCGTCCATGCCGCCGGTCACGGCATCATCGATGCGCTGCAGGTCGATCTCTATGACGCCACGGCGCGCGGGCCGGTGCTGGATAGCCCGGAGTTCTACCAGGCCTGTTACGACAGTCTGGCGCCGGGTGGCGTGATGACGGTCAACCTCTTCGGCGATCATCCCAGCTATGCCAAGAACCTGCGCGCCATGGAGTTCGCCTTCGACAAGGTGGTGTCGCTGCCGGAGGTCCACGATGGGAACGTGGTGGCGCTGGCCTTCAAGGGACAGATCGCGTTTGATTTTCCAGAACTCTATGCGCGGGCGGCCTTGATCGAGGCGCAGACCAAACTGCCGGCAAAGTCCTGGGTGAACGGTATCAAGGCTGGAGATTGAGCGTAAAGGACTGCGCAATGGCGTGGTGGCATGGCCATGCTGCAATGGCGCGATCAGTGCGCGCCATTCGCCACAAAACAGGGGCTTGGATGGCGTGTTAGTGCCGAGAGATAAAATATTTTTATCTTTTTCCCAAAAAATGCTTGCACTGCCCCCTACCCCCTCCTATAATGCGCTCTCTCTTGCAGCACTGCAGCAACAACGAAGTGCAGCAACGGGGCGTTAGCTCAGTTGGTAGAGCAGCGGACTCTTAATCCGTAGGTCCACAGTTCGAATCTGTGACGCCCCACCAAAATTTCAAAAGGCCTCTCGCATCGAGGCCTTTTTCACTTCCAGATTGACCTGCATTGGCAGGAACATCTCGGGGCGTTAGCTCAGCTGGTAGAGCAGCGGACTCTTAATCCGTAGGTCCACAGTTCGAATCTGTGACGCCCCACCAATACAAAAGGGTTACAGCCTGCGCAGGTCTGTAACCCTTTTTCATTTCCGCTGCTCAACGTTTCCGGATCAGACACCCCGTGGCCGGGGCCTCGGCCCGATGGCCCGGCAAATAGCGCCAGGCCTCCCTGCATTCAGCTCACCGCCCATCCATCCGGTCCGGCCCCGACGCTGGCGCGCCCGTATCGCCATCCCCATCCATCTTCGGCGCTTCGGCAGGCACAGCCTTGCGGCGTCCCGGCTTGCCACGCTTGACGCCCTGGGCGGCGAAGAAGTCGCGCTTCTTGCGCGTCGCCATCGACATGCGCGCCATTCCTTGCAGCAGTTGCACCAGCAAAGAGCGGGTGGGCGCATCGACACTGCGATAGCAGGAGATCAGTTCACTCTCCTGTGCCGTGGGGAGCACGCCTCGCGTGCCGGTCAGCACATAGGTGACATCGATGCCGATCGCCACGAGGCCATGCAGGTAGTATGCGTCCGGCGCGGTTTCGCCGATCTCGTACTTGATCTGGGTACGGGCGGTGATCGCCAGTTCGTCAGCCACGGACTTTTGGGTGTGGCCACAACGGCTGCGTTCTTTCGCCAACCGATCGCCAAGTATTGTCAAATATTCAGTTTTATTCGATGACATCTGAAAACGACCTCTCCTAGAATGTTTCTCTCGAATCAATAAGCCAGGAGACATCTTATGGCAGGCAAGCAACAAACCGAACGTATGCCCGCAAATGCGTCGGCACGTCTGGTGAATTTTCGACTTACCGAGGTTGAACTTGAGGAGGCTAACCACTTTGCGGCACAAACTTACCGATCCCGGGCACTGTTCATCAGGATGATGTACTTGCGAGGCCTGCAGGCCTTCCAGGGGGATCTGGATGAGCAGTAGAGGCGGCGCTCACCCCGAACGCGCCTCCCCCGCTAACCAGACAGATGTGAACAGCCTTCGACCCGCCGCCGCAGAAAATCGCAGACTGCCTGTAGAACCTGCTCCGGCTGCTCCCGATGCGGCACATGGCCGCAGCGGGACAGCACCAGGCATTCGCGTCCCTGCTGCCCCTCTACGCCGACGCGGGCAATGCGCTGCGGATGCGCCAGTGATCCGAATTCATCCAGATCGCCATGCAGCGCCAGCACCGGGCAATGCACGCGGGCCAAAGCAGCATCCAGCGACCAGCCGGCAAAGCCTGGATCGAGCCAGGTGTCGATCCAGGCATCGAGCACCCACTGTGCTTTCCGCACGTCGTTGCCGTGGTACTTCGCCAGGCGCAATACCTGGGCCGGGTCGGCGAAGCTGTTGCGCGCCGCGCGTATGCCTTGCAGCGTTTGCTCTTCCACAAAGGCCTGAGCCGATTCAGTGATGACGGCCACCACCTGATCCGGCAATTGGGACGCGGCCGAGATGGCCATGCCGCCGCCCACGCTATGACCGAGCAACACCACGGCGCCCAGCTCCAGCTGCTGCAATACGGCGGCCAGCCACGGCCGGGCCTCGGCGGCGACGAAATCAGATGGAAGCCGGTCATTGCGCGCATCGGAGGCACCAAAGCCATAGCGATCGTAAGCGACCACGGCGCAACCGGTACGCGCCGACAATTGCGCCGGAAAGTCCCGCCAAAGGGCCAACCCACCGAGGGATTGGTGCATCAACACCAGGGCCGGACGGCCCGGCTTGCGCTCACCCCAGAGACAGGCCTGCAGGGTGACACCCTCGACCTTCACCTCGAACCGGCATGATTGCGGTGCATTCACCTAGTCTCCTCCACCAAAGAAAAGGCGCACCCAAGGGTGCGCCTAAACAGCCTTCAAGGGGTATGCCTCCCCCTTAATATACCGGACACGCTGTCAGCCACGGCGACGTGCGAGCCCAAGTATCACGCGGGTCGCACGCCTGACGCGAAGTCCAACGCAGCTCATCAGTGATGCGCCCCACCGCCCAGATAGGCGGCCTTGACCGCCGGGTCGTTCTGCAGCTTGTCGGCGGGTCCATGGACGGAGATCTTTCCATTCTCCAACACATAACCGTAATCCGCAACATTGAGCGCGGCCGCCGCAAACTGCTCGACCAGCAGCATGGTCACGCCCTGCTCCTTGAGGCGCGAGATGATACGGAACACCTCATCGACCAGGATCGGCGCCAGCCCCATGGAGGGCTCGTCCAGCAGGATCACCTCGGGATTCAACATCACGGCACGTGCCATGGCCAGCATCTGTTGCTCGCCGCCAGAGAGCGTCCCGGCCAATTGGGTCTGGCGCTCCTTGAGCCGCGGGAACAACTCCAGCGCCCGCTCCAGATCGTGGGCGATATCTCCCTTGGGCCGCGCCCGGGTGAAACGTGGGAAAGCGCCCAGCAGCAGGTTGTCCGTCACGCTCATGGTGGCAAACACGCGCCGCCCTTCCGGCGAATGGGCCAGGCCGAAGCGGGCGATCCGGTGGGAATCGAGGCCGGTGATGTTCTTGCCGCCGAGCGTGACCTCCCCGCCTTTGGGCTTGATCATCCCGGAGATGGCGCGCATGGTGGTGGTCTTGCCGGCGCCGTTGGAGCCGATCAGTGTCACCACCTTGCCCTTGGGCACGTCCATGGAAATGCCATGCAGCACCTCGACCTTGCCGTAAGCGGCGTGCAGATTGGAAATAGTCAGCATGTTCAGGCTCCCGCGGGGCTGGATGTGTTGTCATGGGCATCGCCTGCGCCACTGCCGAGGTAGGCTTCGATGACCTTGGGGTCAGCTTGCACCTGGGCTGGCTTGCCTTCGGCGATCTTCTGGCCGAAGTCGAGCACGGTGACGGTATCGCAGATCGACATGACCACGTCCATGTGGTGTTCGATCAGGATGATGGTGATGCCGGCTTCGCGGATCTTGCGGATGATGGCAATGAGCTCCTTGATGTCGGGCGCGGTCAGGCCGGCGGCCGGCTCGTCCAGCAGCAACAGGCTCGGATTCAGCCCCAGGGCACGACCGATTTCCAGCAGGCGCTGCTTGCCGTACGGCAGGTTGCGCGCCTCTTCGTTGGCCAGGTTGGCCAGACCGACGAACTCAAGGATGGCAGCCGCACGCTCGCGGGCAGCCTGCTCTTCCCGCACATAGCGCGGCGTATTGACCATCACATCGACCACGTTGCTGTTGAAGGTGTGATGCAAGCCAACCAGCACGTTTTCCGTGGCAGTCATTTCGCCGAACAGTTGCACGTTCTGGAAAGTCCGCGCCACGCCACCCAGGGCAATGGTCGAGGGCGTATTGCCGGAGATCTGGCGACCGTCGTATTCCACCGCACCATCGGTAGGACGATAGATGCCGGTGAGCACGTTCATCATCGTGCTCTTGCCGGAGCCATTGGGGCCGATCAGACCATGCACGGTCCCCTTGCGCACATCCAGGTCCACGCGGTTGAGCGCCTTCAGACCACCGAACTGCATCAGGATCTGGTTGACCTTCAGCAGGGTTGCGCCTTCATCCTTGACCGAGTCGGTCGTGATGACGGCGCGCTCCTTGTCACCGGCGATCTGCTGCGCCACCGGCACATGCCTGGTCAAGACGCGACCGAACAGGCTACGGCAGAAGCCGACAATGCCATCCTGCAGGTAGTACACGACGAACAGGGTCATCAAACCGAAGATGGTCAGACGCCAGTCGGTGATGTTTTCCAGCTTGTAGGAGAAGGCCGCCATGGCAATGGTGGCCACCACCGGCACCGCGACGCCACGCAAGGTCTTGGTCTTCCTGGCCAGCTGCACGCCTGCGCCCACCACCACGATCACCGCAAGCACGGTCGCAATCTGGCGGAACAGCGCGATATCCGACAACAGGCTCGGCAGCATCACCACGATCAGCGCGCCGATGAGCGAGCCGATGCGTGACTTGCGGCCACCCATGATCACTGCCAGCAGGAACAGGATGGTCAGTTCGAAGTTGTAGGTATTGGGTGAGATGTACTCCTCCGAATACGCATACAACGCGCCCGACAGGCCCGCCAGCGCGGCACTGATGATGAAGGCATAGACCTTGTAGCGATACACCGAGACACCCATGCAGTCCGAGGCGATCGGGCTATCACGCAATGCCTGGAAAGCACGACCGAGATTGGACTTGAGAATGCGGTGCACCACGATCATGGACAGCACCATCAGGATCGCCACCAGATAGAAGAACTGCACTTCGCTCATCTTCTCGCCGCCGATCATGGGCTTCTGCAGCTTGATGCCCAGCGGACCTTCGGTGAGGAAGGTCATCTCGTTGATCAGGATCTGGATGATGGTGCCAAATGCCAGCGTGACCATGGCCAGGTAAGGGCCGGTCACGCGCAAGGCCGGCAGCGCCAGGATGGCACCGAACACGGCCGTCACCGCGATGGCGGCCGGCAGGGTCACGAAGATGGGCATGCCCAGCTTGAAGAACAGCACGCCGGCCGCGTAGGAGCCAATACCGAACAGGCCGGCATGCCCCAGCGAGACCTGGCCGGTGTAGCCGACCACGATGTCCAGCCCGAACAGCAGGATGGCATAGATGAGGATGGTTTCGATCAGGTGCAGGTAATACGGGTTGTGCACCACCATGGGAATGCCGCCCAGCGCGACAATGCCCAGCAAGGACAGCAGCAGGATTTTCTTGTTCATCGCTTCAGACCTTCTTGATCGCAGTTTTGCCGAACAGGCCTGCAGGTTTGACGGCCAGTACCAGCAGCAGCAGTACCAGTCCAGGAACTTCCTTGTAGCCGGTCGAGATGTAGAAGCCGGTCACGGTCTCGGCCACGCCCAGGATCAGGCCGCCGACGATGGCGCCCATGCCCGAGGTCAGGCCACCGATGATGGCCACCGCAAACGCCTTCAGACCCAGCGCCGCCCCCATGGTGGCGCCGGTCAAGGTCAGCGGGGCCACCAGCACGCCGGCAAAGGCCGCCGTGGCCGAGGACAGCGCATAGGAGAACGTGATCACCATGCTGGTGTTGATGCCCATCAGGCCGGCAGCGTCACGGTCATTGGAAGTCGCCACCACGGCCTTGCCGTAGATGGACTTGCGGTTGAACAATTCGACCGCCGCCATGATCAGCAAGGCGCCGATCACCACCAGCACCTGCATGGGCTGCACGTTGGCGCCCATGATCTGGAACGGCGTGCCGGAGATCGGCGAAGGAAACGGCAGGTCGTCCTTGCCCCAGATGTTTTCAGCGACGTTCTTGAAGATGATGGCCAGTGCGATGGTGGACATGATCCAGCCGAATTCGGACTTGATCTTGATGGCCGGCCGCACGCCGATCCATTCGACGAACATGCCTTGCAGTGCGCCGAACACCAGCACGATGGGGATCATCAGCCAATAGTTGAGATAAGGTCCGCCGTGGATATTGCCCACGACCGACAGGCCCACCAGCGCGCCCAGCATCAGGGCTTCACCCTGACCGAAATTGAGCGTGCCGGACGTGGCGAAGGTCAGTTGGTAACCGAAGGCGATCACGGCGTAGATCATGCCGAGCGCGATCCCGGAGAAGACCAGTTGTAAGAGGATGTCCATTGTATTTCCCAAGAAGCGGCTACCGCCGGGTGGCGGCGTAGAGCTGCGACGACGCCGCGGCACCGCCAGGGCGGACCGTTAGGAAATCGTCAACAGATCGTGTGAAAAAGGCCAGCCCCCGGATCGCAAGGACTGGCCTCTTCGACTACTGTGCGTGAAGCAAGTCGAGTCTTATTTGCCGAGGATGACGCGGCCGTTCTTGACCTCGCCCATCACGACCATGCCCGGCTTGATGGCTTCGTGATCGTCGTGGGTGAACGGCTTGTCGTAGGTGGTGACCACGCCTTCGACCTTGGTGTTCAGGCTTTCCAGCGCGGCGCGGACCTTGTCGCCGTCGGTGGTGCCAGCCTGCTTGATGGCAGCGGCCAGCAGCAGGATGGAGTCGTAGCCTTGGGCAGCCGAGACAGCCGAGGGCATGCGGTCAACCTTGTAAGCCTTCTGATAGGCCTCGATGAAGGCCTTGCGCTTGGGAGTGGTGCCGTCCTGGATGAAGGTCTGCGGCATGCGGGCGCCATTGCCGTTCTTGCCGGAGTTGTCGATGAAGTTACCCATGGACAGCGGCCAGCTGCCGATGATAGGCACGTGCCAGTTCAGCTTTTCCATGCCGTTGGCGATCTGCGCCAGTTCGGGGCCGATGCCGTAGGTCAGCACGGCCTGGGCGCCGCCCTGCTTGGACTTGAGCAGCTGGGCCGTCATGTCCACGTCCTTGATGTTGTACTTTTCGACGGCCACCGGAGTGACCTTCTTGTCGGAGAGGACCTTTTCCAGGTCTTCACGACCAAGCTGGCCATAGTTGGTGGAGTCGGCCAGGATGGCGACCTTGGTCAGCTTCTGCTTGTCGACGGCTTCGTCGGCGATCATCTTGGCCTGGATCTTGTCGGCAGCCGAGGTACGGAAGACGTAGTTCTCCTTTTCCTTCTCGAACTGCTTGGTGATCACGGTGCCGGTGGCCACGTTGTTGATCACGGGGATCTTGGCTTCCTGATAGAAGCGTTGCGAGGCCAGGGCCACGCCGGTGTTGATGAAGCCGACGGTGGCGACCACCTTTTCCTTGTTGATCAGCTCCTGGGCGATCTGCACGCCGCGCTCGTTCTTGGCTTCATCATCGCGTTCGACCAGCTGAATCTGACGACCCAGCAGACCACCAGCGGCGTTGATCTCGGCCACGGCCAGCTTCACGCCGTCGCGCATGGAAACGCCCATCGGGGCAGAACCGCCGGTGTAAGGGCCGGAAACACCGATCTTGATCGGATCAGCTGCCTGCGACGACATTGCGAGCGTCATCAGGGCGGCAGCAACAAAGGCTTGGGTCTTGTAGGTCATGTCATCCTCCAGAATGTAATTGTTGGCTAGCACATCGGTGACGGGCGTAGCACTTTTTGAACCCGCTCCGTGTGAAACGAATTCTCCGCTCCCCTCGCTCTTTGGCGATTCCTTGCGGGAGTGTCGGGGCGATTCTGTCGCAGTTTCCTTGCGCCAAACTTACAAGCTTGTCAGGAGCTGTCGCAGCTTGTCAGGCATCGCAGTGGATTTTTCTTTTTTGAAATCAACCCAGACTATTTTTGCGGCACCGTCAGCATAAATGATCTGATCATCGACGGCGTCGCGGATGACATACGTAGTTTCCACACTCGTGCGTCCCAGCTGGCCACCCAGCATGTGCACCTCGATGGTGGCCGGATACTTCATCTGGCGCCGGAAATTGCAGTGCGCATTGACGATCACCGGTCCCTCCTCACCTGCGATGGTGGGGCCGAACACCTCTTCCAGCCACTCGATGCGGCATTGCTCCATGAAGCGGAAGTAGACGGTATTGTTGACGTGGCCGAAAGCGTCCATGTCGCCCCAGCGAATACTCTGGCGGGAAACGAAAAGTGGTTTTGCTGCGGTGCTTTCCTGACTGCTCATGGGTGATCCTTTCAGGTTTGATTCATCGATGACTGAAATATTTTTCATGCGGGCGGCCCGTTCTCGTCACTTTTCTGACGCGCCAGATTCTTCTTGAACCCTTATTTTCCGCTTCATTCCGGATTCAAACGCAGACTCTCTGCGCCACCCTTTGCACAGATTTCAGCGGGAGCATAAGCGCGAGTTATAGCCGGATGCCAAACCGGTATGAGTCTCGCCGGCAAAATCCCATAAAATACGCGGCATTCCGGAACGACTCAGACCGGCGTATTGGCCGCAGTGAAACGCTGTTCACCGCGCATTGTTTCAGACCTGCGCACAGGAAGGCGAAGAAATTCGACGAATTACCGCCGGCCCTCTAGCGTTTCATCGAAAAATACTTAACAATAGCACGATCGTTCGAAAAACAGGCAGTTCACATAACACGGGACACCCATGACTTCTTCTCAAGACTTGCTCGCACAATACGGCCCTCGCGAATCCATGGAATACGACGTGGTCATCGTCGGCGGCGGTCCAGCCGGGCTGTCGGCAGCAATCCGCCTCAAGCAACTGGCTACCCAGCAACATCGCGAAGTCTCGGTCTGCGTGCTGGAAAAAGGCAGCGAAGTCGGCGCCCATATCCTTTCAGGTGCCGTGATGGACCCGCGTGCACTGAGCGAACTGATCCCTGACTGGAAGGAGCAAGGCGCGCCACTGGACACGCCGGTGACCGAAGACCGCTTCCTCTTCCTCTCGGCCGACAAGGCCTACAAGACGCCGAACTGGTTGCTCCCCACCTGCTTCCAGAACCATGGCAACTTCGTGATTTCGCTCTCCAACGTCACGCGCTGGCTGGGCCAGCAGGCCGAAGCGCTGGGCGTGGAAATCTTCCCGGGCTTCCCCGCTGCCGAAGTGCTCTACCACGAGGATGGCTCAGTCAAGGGCGTAGCCACCGGCAACATGGGCATCAACAAGGAGGGCGAACCCGGCCCGGAATTCCAGCTGGGCATGGAACTGCACGCCAAATACACCTTCTTCGCCGAAGGTGCGCGCGGCCACCTGGGCAAGCAGTTGATCGCGAAATACAAGCTGGATGCCGGCCGCGATCCGCAGACCTATG
>NZ_PKOI01000022.1:0-72873 GCF_002870055.1 Herbaspirillum sp. BH-1
GCGCCGCGTAGTTCATCCCATCGCACGTCCCCACCGCTGGCAGGGCTTGGGTTGCCAGCGGTGGGGACGTGCGATGGGATGAACTACGCGGCGCTCAGCTGGCGTTGCCGGCTGCGCCCGATTCCGCTTCCTGCTGTGCCCGGCGCAGGCGCTCGCGGCTGTTGGTCAGGTGATTGCGCATGGCGGCGCGGGCGGCCTCGGCGTCGCCACGGGCGATGGCCTCAAAGATGTCTTCATGCTCGCGCTGCACGCGGTCCAGGTAGCTGGCCTGCTGGTCGTGCGCCAGTTCAGCGGTGTTGATGCGCTTGCGCGGGATCACGCCCATGCCCAGGTGGCTGATGATCTCGATGAAATAGCGGTTGCCGGTGGCATTGGCGATGGCGAAGTGGAAGCGGAAGTCCGGTCCCACCGTATCGCCGCCAGCTTGCTGGTTGGCGCGGAACAGGTCCAGCGCCTCGCGGATTTCCTGCAACTGTTCTTCGCTGCGGCGGGCGGCTGCCAGCCCGGCGGTTTCGGTTTCCAGGCTGATGCGCAGCTCCAGCAGCGCCAGCAGGTCGCGCATGGTGGTGATGGTGGCCGGGTCGATGTTGATGTTGGAGCCCTTGCGCGCTTCCAGTACGAAGGTACCGATGCCGTGCCGGGTCTCCACCTGGCCGGCCGCCTGCAGGCGCGAGATGGCTTCGCGCACCACGGTGCGGGAGACACCCTGGGTCTGCATGATTTCGGACTCCGTTGGCAGCTTGTCGCCGGGTTTGAGGCTGCCGTTGTCGATCATTGCCGACAGCGCTGCCACGACCTCCTGCGACAGGCTCTGGGGCTTGCGGCGCGGGCGCAGCAGCGGATTGGGGGTATCGCTCACATCCATATCGTTCTGTTTCTTGGGAGGGCGGCGCTGGCGGACCCGGCTTGTGTTTTAGTGGGCGGTCCGCATCTGGCCAGAAGAAAATTGTCGCGCCATCTTACCAGATGGATCAAGAGGGTCGACGCCGATGCCAGCCGTAGCCCAGAGAGTAGCCCAATTTCGACAAGAGGTCAGACAAGTTTCCGTCCCAATTGCAGGAAATTTGATCTGGTCGCTTGGATGCTCCGACATTGCGCATGCACGGTACCTGACAGAATTACTCGGGTTTGATATACTTGACTCAAATATTCGGGAATTCAGGGCAACCGGCACCGCCGGTTCATTTGTTTCTGGAGTGAACTCCATGCGTCTTACCACCAAAGGTCGTTTTGCCGTGACGGCGATGATTGATCTGGCCTTGCGCCAGGGCAAGGGCCCCGTCACGTTGTCGGCCATCAGCGAGCGCCAGGAAATTTCTCTATCATATCTGGAGCAGTTGTTCGGCAAGTTGCGACGACACCAGATCGTCGAGTCCGTGAGAGGGCCCGGCGGTGGTTACAACCTGGCACGCAAGGCCGCCGATGTTTCGGTGGCCGACATCATCATCGCGGTGGACGAACCGCTGGATGCGACCCAGTGCGGCGGCAAGGAAAACTGCCACAGCGCGGCGCACCCGGGCGGCACGCGCTGCATGACGCATGACCTCTGGTCTACCCTGAACGAAAAGATGGTCGAGTACCTGGATTCGGTATCGCTCCAGGATCTGGTCGACCAGCAAAAAGAACCCAAGCCGACGGAGCATCGTGCCGCCGACTCGCAGAGCGTGGTGGTGATGCACCGCCCGCAAGCCGCAGCCTGATTTGGAGCAAGGACCTATGAACGCACCCCTGGAAAAAAGCCTGCTGGAGACCATCAAGGCTCCGCACTTCCCGATCTACATGGACTACTCGGCGACCACCCCGGTCGATCCGCGCGTGGCCGACAAGATGATTCCCTACCTGCGCGAGCAGTTCGGTAATCCCGCTTCGCGCAGCCACATGTATGGCTGGACCGCCGAAAAGGCCGTGGAAGAGGCGCGTGAAGAAGTGGCCAAGCTGGTCAATGCCGATTCCCGCGAGATCATCTGGACCTCCGGCGCCACCGAGAGCAACAACCTTGCCATCAAGGGCGCGGCGCAGTTCTACAAGTCCAAGGGCAAGCACATCATCACCGTCAAGACCGAGCACAAGGCGGTGCTGGATACCTTCCGGGAACTGGAACGCGTGGGCTTCGAAGCGACCTACCTGCAGCCGCAGGACAACGGTCTGGTCACCGTCGAGCAGATCGCCGCGGCCGTGCGTCCGGACACCATCCTGGTCTCGGTCATGCTGGTCAACAACGAAATCGGCGTGATCCAGCCGGTGCCGGAAATCGGCGAGTTCTGCCGCTCCAAGGGCATCATCTTCCACAGCGATGCCGCCCAGGCTACCGGCAAGGTCAAGATCGACCTGGAAAACTGGAAGGTCGACCTGATGAGCTTCTCGGCCCACAAGAGCTACGGCCCCAAGGGCATCGGTGCCCTGTACGTGCGCCGCAAGCCGCGTGTGCGCATCGAAGCGCAGATGCATGGCGGCGGTCACGAGCGTGGCCTGCGCTCCGGTACCCTGGCCACGCACCAGATCGTGGGCATGGGTGAAGCCTTCCGCATCGCCCGTGAAGAAATGGACAGCGAACTGGCCCACATCCGCGCCATGCGCGATCGCCTGGCCAAGGGCCTGCAGGAAATCGAAGAGACCTATATCAACGGCGACATGGAACACCGCGTGCCGCACAACCTGAACGTGAGCTTCAACTACGTGGAAGGGGAATCGCTGATCATGGCCATCAAGGATATCGCCGTCTCTTCCGGTTCGGCATGCACCTCGGCCAGCCTGGAACCGTCCTACGTGCTGCGCGCACTGGGCCGCAGCGATGAATTGGCACACAGCTCGATCCGCTTCACCATCGGTCGCTTCACCACCGAGGAAGACATCGATTTCACCATCGATCTGATCAAGAGCAAGGTCGGCAAGCTGCGCGAACTGTCCCCGCTGTGGGACATGTACAAGGACGGCGTGGACCTGTCCACCATCCAGTGGGCGGCCCACTAAACACGGATTCTGCCAGCCATCGCCAGCAACCACAGCACAGTGCAGGGGCGATGGTCGATACCATCATCTAGGGAGCAAGAACATGTCTTATTCGGAAAAAGTACTCGATCACTATGAAAATCCCCGCAACGTCGGTGCCTTCGAAAAGGGCGACGACACGGTCGGCACCGGCATGGTCGGCGCCCCGGCCTGCGGCGACGTGATGAAGCTGCAGATCAAGGTCGGCGCCGATGGCGTGATCCAGGACGCCAAGTTCAAGACCTACGGCTGCGGTTCGGCCATCGCCTCCTCGTCGCTGGTGACCGAGTGGGTCAAGGGCAAGACCCTGGACGAAGCGCTGTCCATCAAGAACACCCAGATCGCCGAAGAGCTGGCGCTGCCGCCGGTGAAGATCCACTGCTCGATCCTGGCCGAAGACGCCATCAAGGCAGCGGTGCAGGACTACAAGGCCAAGCACGGCGCGGAACAGAAGGCAGCCTGATCGGCCTTTTGCGACAGCAGCTACCCGCTCCGCGGTTTTCGATTTCGTAAGGCAAGCATCATGGCAATCACGTTGACAGAGAAGGCAGCAAAACACATCAGCCGGTACATGGAACGTCGTGGCAAGGGCATCGGCCTGCGCCTGGGCGTACGTACCACCGGCTGCTCCGGCCTGGCGTACAAGCTGGAGTACGTGGATGAGCAATCGTCCGAAGACACCGTCTTCGAGTCGCATGGCGTGCGTGTCTTCGTCGATCCCAAGAGCCTGCCCTACATCGACGGTACCGAACTGGACTTCGCGCGCGAAGGCCTGAACGAAGGTTTCAAGTTCCAGAACCCGAACGTGAAGGATGAGTGCGGCTGTGGCGAAAGCTTCCGCATCTGATCGCTGCATCTGATTCTGAATTTCTGATCCTGAACCAAGCCGTCGCGCCGGCCCTGCCGCGAGGCGGTCAGTGCTTAGCCGATACCGTGACAGCCTCGTGATCGCTCCCTGCGGAGCTGACCCGGTCACCGTTTGCCGTCCCTGATGTGCCAAGCCTGTTGCAGTCCGACAGGCTTTTTATTTTTCAGCCATGCAAAACCACTACGACCTGTTCCAGTTGCCGCAGCGCTTCGCCATCGACCAGAAGGCGCTGGAGCAGGCTTACCACCAGGTGCAGAGCCAGGCCCACCCGGACAAGTTCGCCCATGCCAGCGATGCCGAAAAGCGCGTGGCCATGCAGTGGGCCACCCGCGCCAACGAGGCCTACCAGACCCTTAAGAATCCCTTGAAGCGCGCGCGCTACCTGTGCGAACTGCACGGCGTGGACCTGCAGACCGAATCCAACACCGCCATGGCACCGGCCTTCCTGATGCAGCAGATGGAATGGCGCGAAACCCTGGACGACGCCAAGTCCGGCAAGGACCTCGATGCGCTGGAACAGCTCAACACCGCACTGCTGAGCGAGAAGAAGGCCGAGATCAGCCGCATCGAAGCGCTGCTGGACGCGGGCGACTACGCCGGCGCCGGCCAGCTGGTGCGCCAGCTGATGTTCCTGGACAAGTTCGGCGCCGAGATCGGCGACGCCTTCGCCCTGATCGAAGGCTGATCGCGGAGCCGCCACCATGCCCAACCTGTTCCTCTTCCTGCTGGCCGCGATGACGCTGACCCTGGCCCCCGGCCCGGACAACATCTACGTGCTCACGCGCGGTATCGCCCAGGGCCGCAAGGCGGGTCTGGTGGCCGCTGCCGGCTTCAGCTCGGGACTGATCTTCCATACCCTGCTGGCGGTGCTGGGCTTCGCTGCCGTGATCAAGGCCTATCCTCCCGCCTATCACGCCCTGCAATACGCAGGTGCGGCTTATCTCGCTTACCTCGGTTATCGCACCTTGCGCTCGGCCTCGGCCGGTATCGCGCTGGCCGGCGAAGGGCAGGGCGCGGCCGCCGTGCCGCTGCGTCGCATCTACTGGCAGAGCGTCCTGGCCAACATGCTCAATCCCAAGGTGACCCTGTTCTTCATCGCCTTCCTGCCGCAGTTCGTGCAGCGCGAAGCCGGTCACGAAGCCCTGCAGATGCTGGTGCTGGCCCTGGTGTTCATTGCCCAGGCCTTCCTCATCTTCAGCGCCATCGCATTGTTTTCCGGCACGGTCGGCGCCTGGTTCCGTCGCCGCGCCAACGCCTCCGTCCATCTGAACCGCCTTGCAGGTTGTGCCTTCATCGGCCTCGGCATCCGGATGGCCTTACCTGAATAACGCATCACGACGAGTCACATCACCTATGGCTTTACTGCAGATTTCCGAACCGGGCATGTCCACCGCGCCGCACCAGCGTCGCCTGGCCATCGGCATCGACCTGGGCACCACCAATTCGCTGGTGGCCACCGTGCGCAACAGCATCCCCGAAGTGCTGGCCGACGACGACGGCCGCGTGCTGCTGCCCTCGGTGGTGCGCTACCTGCCCAACGGCCACGCCAACATCGGCTACAAGGCACAGGCCGCGCAGACCACCGATCCGCGCAATACCATCATCTCGGTCAAGCGCTTCATGGGCCGTGGCCTGAAGGACATCGCCCACGCCGAGAACATGCCCTATGACTTCCAGGACCAGCCCGGCATGGTGCAGATCAAGACCGTGGCCGGCGTGAAGAGCCCGGTGGAAATCTCGGCGCAGATCCTGGCCACGCTGCGCCAGACCGCCGAAGACGCCCTGGGCGACGACCTGGTGGGTGCCGTCATCACCGTGCCGGCCTACTTCGACGATGCCCAGCGCCAGGCCACCAAGGATGCCGCGCAACTGGCCGGCATCAACGTGCTGCGCCTGCTGAACGAACCGACGGCAGCAGCCATCGCCTACGGCCTGGACAATTCCTCCGAAGGCATCTTCGCGGTCTATGACCTGGGTGGCGGCACTTTTGATATTTCCATCCTCAAGCTCACCCGTGGCGTGTTCGAAGTACTGGCCACCGGTGGCGATTCGGCCCTGGGTGGCGACGACTTCGACCACCGCCTGTTCTGCTGGATCAGCCACGAAGCCCAGCTGCAGCCGCTGTCGGACGAAGACACCCGTCTCCTGATGGTCAAGGCACGCGAGGTCAAGGAACTGCTCTCCACCAAGGACGAAGTGCAGATCGACGCCGTGCTCCGCTCCGGCGAGGAAGTGCATCTCTCCATCACCGCCGCGCAATTCAACGAGATCACCCAGCACCTGGTGGCCAAGACCATGGCGCCGGTGCGCAAGGCCTTGCGCGACGCCAGCCTGACCGTGGAAGATGTGGACGGCGTGGTGCTGGTCGGCGGTGCCACACGCATGCCGCACATCCGCCGCGCCGTGGGCGAATTCTTCAAGACCAATCCGCTGTCCAATATCGACCCCGACAAGGTGGTGGCGCTGGGTGCGGCCGTGCAGGCCAACCTGCTGGCCGGCAACCGTGCGCCGGGCGACGACTGGCTGCTGCTGGACGTGATCCCGCTGTCGCTGGGCATCGAGACCATGGGCGGCCTGGCCGAGAAGGTCATTCCGCGCAACTCCACCATCCCCTGTGCGCGTGCCCAGGAATTCACCACCTTCAAGGACGGCCAGACCGCCATGGCCATCCATGTGGTGCAAGGCGAGCGTGAACTGGTGGCCGACTGCCGTTCGCTGGCGCGTTTCGAACTGCGGGGCATTCCCCCCATGGCCGCCGGTGCGGCGCGCATCCGCGTGACCTACCAGGTCGACGCCGACGGCCTGCTGGCCGTGTCGGCCCGCGAGATGACCTCCGGCGTGGAAGCCTCCATCACCGTCAAGCCGTCCTATGGCCTGGCGGACGACGAGATCGCCCGCATGCTGCAAGAGTCCTTCAGTTCTGCCGATGAGGACATGCAACGTCGTGCCTTGCGGGAAGAGCAGGTCGAAGCCGAACGCATCGTCCTGGCCACCCGCTCGGCGCTGCAGGCCGATGCCGCATTGCTGTCCGAACAGGAGCGTGCTGACATCGAAGCACAGATGGCAGCCGTCACCGCCGCTGCCCAGGGCAACGATCACCTCGCCATCAAGGCCGCGGTTGACGCCCTGGCCCATGGCACCGAAGAATTCGCCGCCCGCCGCATGGACCGCAGCGTCCATGCCGCACTGGCCGGCAAGAAGCTGGATGAAGTCGCCTGAGCGACGTCCTGACCCGAACACTGTAGAAAGACCCGAGAGCCACCATGCCCCAGATCGTTATCCTCCCCCATCCGGTCCTCTGCCCCGAAGGCTCGGTGATCGACGCCCCGGCCGGCAAGACCCTGTGCGACGCGCTGCTGGACAGCGACATCGACATCGAGCACGCCTGCGAAAAATCCTGCGCCTGTACCACTTGCCACGTGGTCATCCGCGAAGGCTTCAATTCGCTGGACGACCCCACCGACAAGGAAGAAGACCTGCTGGACATGGCCTGGGGCCTGGAGGCCACCTCCCGCCTGTCCTGCCAGGTGGTGCTGGGCGAAGAAGACCTGACCGTCGAAATCCCCAAGTACACCATCAACCACGCCTCCGAAAACCATTGAGCAGGCGCGGCATCGGCCGTGCCGGGAGATCGACATGAAATGGACCGACACCCAGCAGATCGCCGAGGAACTCTATGACAAGTTCCCGGATACTGATCCCAAGACCATCCGCTTCACCGACCTGCATCGCTGGGTGATGGAGCTTGATGGATTCGAGGACGATCCCAACCGCTCGGGAGAGCGCATCCTCGAAGCGATCCAGGCGGCCTGGATTGCCGAGGCGGAGTGAGCGGCGGCACAGCGGCACTTGTCACGCAAGGAAAGCGTCCGCCGGTTGATCAAGAAACAAAGCCTTGGCTCGCGCCAAGGCTTTGTCGTTTGTCTAGCGCCTGTTCTTACTAAATCTGCACTCACAGATTTGGTGTGAGCACGCTCTAGATTGCCGCGAATGATTGTTGTGGTGCTTCTCGGCTATCGCTCTTCCATCACGCTAGAAAATCTCGCCGAGGCCTGGCTCAGAATAACGGCAGCCTGGCTTGAATCCAGTCCCACTTTGTCGGTGGCATGCTCAGGCGTTTATCGAATTCAGAATTTTCGGTCACATCAATGTACCGAACAGCATCGGCTTCGTAGCGCAATGGCGCGTGAAAGCTTCGCCCTGCATACCAATTGACTGAAAAATAGCGCCTGGCAAGAAGTGTTTCCTTGTCGTTGAAAACCTTCAGTTCAATTTCATCGTCCGTGCCATCTTGATCGTGACCACCGGAGCCGCACAGCTGGAACCGGTATGAGACGCCGTTCAACAGCTTGACTCCACCATCCAGCGTATCCGGACTATCGTAGAAATCACAGCGTGCGTAGTGGGGCCGCGATAAATGAACGAGTAAACCGACCCCAAGGAAGATCAGAGAAATTACGCCAAGTAATTTAAAGGTTCTAATCGGCATATCTCACCAATTTTGAGGTCGATTGAGAGCGGCGGCATGTGATTCGCACCAGTGGATATCGAACGCCATCAGGTTCGAAAACTTGGAGGAAGGCGGAAGGCTAACACTGTGTCGCGGCGTAAATTTTCGAAACTGGCCTGGAAAATCGCCAACGGGCCGGCGCTATGACATTCGATTCAGTATCGCATTTGATGTGGAGCGAGCCCACGGCCGTGGGTGCAGCCACCGATATCGATTCAGTCGATTTCAAGTAAGGGATGCCCGTCAGGGATCGTTGCGGGGAAGAATGGCTGCGTCGTTTCAGATGAAGAGGGGCGGCAGGTCTTTGCTGCCGGAAGCATATTGCGGAAAAACCTTGTCCAGCGCCCGATCCGGGATGCGCATATGCCGCTCGGCCAATGCGCACAGCACGGCCCGGTAATCCGTCGTGATGGCCAGGTCGCGCCCTTCATTCAAGGCCGCCTGGTTCAAGCCCGGCCATTGTCCATAGATCTTGCCGCCGCGCAGGTTGCCGCCCATCAGCCACATTGCATTCCCATGACCGTGATCGGTACCGCCGTTGCCGTTCTCGCGGAAGGTGCGGCCGAATTCGGACATCACCACGATCACCGTGTCGTTGAAGGCCGGCCCCAGTTCCTGCGCCAGCGTCGCCAACCCACCGGCCAGCGGCGAAAGGCGGCCGGCCAATTGTCCGGTGCCATTGCCCTGGTTGATGTGGGTATCCCATCCGCCGACGGCCAGGAAAGCCAGGCGGATGCGCGGGTCGTGGCGCATCAGGCGACCCAGGCGGGCGGTGTCCAGCGACAGACCGTTGGGCAGCGGCGCGCCGTTGTTGGCCATCTGCTGTTCCTGGCTATTGATCTCGGCAATGAGTTGCTTGCGCGCTGCCATGCCATCGCGATAGGCCTTGCCCAGGGCATCGTCGGCGCCATAGAGCGGGTCGAAGAGTTGGCTCCAGCGCGGCTGGTCGATCATGCCGGGGCGGGTGGCTTCGCGTCCGCTCTGCAGGTTGGCCACCACATTGCGGCCGCTCAGAATGCGTGGCGTGGCGCCGCCGACGTTGATGGCCTGCAGCGGTGATTCGGCCGGCGGCAGGTAGTCCATGACCCGGTTGAGCCAGCCGTCGCGTGTGTTGTGCTGGCCGGGTGTCCCGGTTTCCATCATGTCCTGTGCCTCGAAGTGTGAGCGCGAGCCGTCGGGCGAACCGGATGCCTGCACGAAGGCCAGCCGGCCACTCTCCCAGTACGGCAGCAGCGCCTGCAACGATGGATGCAGACCGAAGTAGCCGGTCAGGTCCAGCACGCCATTGGCCTGCCCGGGACGCGCCACGGCGATGCTCGGGCGGGCCTGGTAATACAGCGGATCGCCATGGGGCACCACGACGTTCAGACCATCCACCGCGCCGCGCAGGAACACCACCACCATGCGCGGGGCACCGTCACCGCTGGCACGCGCACGCGGGGCAGGAGAGCCGTAGGCCACCTGGCCCGGCGTTTGGCCGGCGCGGCTGATGCCGTGGTCGCCAGCGGGGACGACGGCGCAACCCGACAGTCCGATCGGCACCAGCACGGCGCCACTGCCGGCGGCGCCCAGGTAACGGATGAAATCGCGACGGTTCATGGAAGTCCTCGACGGTGGATCAGCGTTTCATGAAATCGGGGCTGCCCAGGATCAGGGCGGTGCGCTGATTCGCGGGTGCGGTATCGATACGGGCGACGGCCTGGGGCGTGATGGCCGGGCCCAGCGTGCGCAGCAGCTGTTGCGGATCGGGTGGACGGGCCTCGCTATCGGTGGGTTGCGGCGCGCCTTCCAGGCGCGCGATCGGCGACTTGCCGCCGGCCAGGCCACCAGCGAAGTTGATCCGTCGCAGCAGGGCGTCCGGATTGAGCCAGGCCGCCTGGGAATACTTGTAGCCTTCCGGTGTGAGCCAGCCATACAGCGGCATGCCGAACTGTGCCAGCGCGCCGCTGACCGGCTTGCCGTTACGCACCGTCGTATCGCTTGCGCGCAGGGACGAGACCACGAATTGATACGGCGTCTTGAACTGTGTCTGGTAATTGCTGCGCGCCCAGAACTGCGGGCTGTCGAACAAGGTCTTGAGGACGGCGCGGATGTCGCCGCGCGTGGACAGGAAGCTCTGCGCCAGCTTTTGCACCAGCGCCGGATCGGGCTGGTCGGAGACGAAATACTGCACCAGTTGCGTGGAGATGAAGCGCGCCGTCGAAGGATGGCTGGCCAGGATGTCCAGCGCTGCTTCACCCTCCTGGTAGCCGCTGGTCGCCAGTGGCTTGCCGAGGAAGACCTTGGGGGCGGCGTCATGACGCTGGGCGTTGAAGCTGAAGGGCGCCGCGCCGGCCTTCATGGCGTCGACGTCGATGGTCCAGCCCGAGAGGATGCGCGCCAGGGTGATGACGTCGGCCTGCTGGTAGCCGACATCCACGCCAAGGGTGTGCAACTCCATTAGTTCGCGGGCGTAGTTTTCGTTGAGTCCCTTGAAGCGGCCCCGCGCACCGGGCGTGCCGACACCACTGGAGAGCCAGTTGTCGAGGTAGTACAGCATCGCCGGGTGATGCGCCACTGCGCCCAGCAGGTCGCGGAAGTGGCCCAGGGCATAGGGACGGATGGCGTTCTTTTCGTAGTCGCCCACCCAGTAGCGCACCCAATCCTTGCCCTCGAAGAGGTTGAAGTGATTGGCCCAGAATTCGGTCATCACTTCTTCCAGCTGACGTGGACTTTCGGTGGCCTGCAGCAGGCGCGCCATGTGGAATTGCGGGGTCAGTTCGCGTGGCGCGCGCTGGCGGGCGACCTGCTGTTCTTCCTTGCTGGCCTTCGGGTTGAAGGAGGGCGGACCGTAATCGACGAACAGTTGCGAGGTTGTCATCTCCAGTGCCGGCAGAGCCTCCAGTCGAGCCTGCAGGTCGGCTGGCAGGGGAATGCGTTCGGGGTGCAGTTGCTGGTCGATGTAGCGCGCAACGCCCATCTGCTCGACCTCTTCCAGCGCGCCGGGGCGGGGTCCGTAGCCGAGGCGGTTGAGCACGTGCAGGGCGCGCTCCGAGGGCGACAGCGGGACCTCGTCGACCGGCGTGGCGGCACGTGCCAGGCTGCAGATCAGCAAGGCCAACAACAACACCGGGGCTGGGCGCAGCGGACGCATGGATGAGCCTTGTGGTCTCGAAATTTGTTGAGAAATTCTTGCCGAGTATGCGCAATGCTTCACTTGATGGCTGTAAAAAAGTGTAATTCAAGCAGCGCCGATCATAGGCCGGTCAGCTGACATCTCGCTGAGCAGCTATTGAGCAGCAGATGAGCAGCCCGTCCATCGGAGCAGGGATGCTTGTCGTTCGCACACGCTTCCTGTGACTGTTTGTCAGTCTCTTGTCACGCGGGAGCCGAGCTGCCCCAAAACGGCAGAAGTTTTGCGAGACAGCGGTATTTTTCAGACGATTCTTATGCGCCCTGAGCCTGGGCTCCACCACAATAGCGCCTTCGAAAACCGGAGCCGGATTTAGCTTGCCGGCGCGGGGCCGGCGCCTCACAATGGCGCCCCGCCGCCGCGCCGGATTCGGGGAGAGCGGAATAAAACGGACATAAAACGGACAAGAACCGAATAACGACAGAGAGCAAAGGGCAAGGATGACATGGACACTGGCTTCGGCGATGCGCATCGCCTTGCTTGACGACCACGCCGTGGTTCGATACGGATTGGCGAAGCGACTGGCCGAGGAGCCGGACTTCGAAGTCGTCGGCGCCTTCGCCACCAGCAAGGAGTTGATGACCGCGCTGCGCGCCTCGCCAGCGGACCTGCTGCTGATCGATTATTCGCTGGGCAGCAATGACATCGATGGTCTGAACCTGATCCGGGCGTTGCGCGTGCGCTTCCCTCGCAGCAAGATCCTGGTCACCTCGGCGCATCACAATGCGGCCACCGTGGCCATGGCCATGAAGGCGGGGGCACGGGGCTTCGTGGGCAAGTCGCAGGAGCTGGGCGAACTGATCCAGGCCATCCGCACCATCGGGCTGGGGCGGGAGTACCACAATGCGGCGCTGACCCGCGAACTGGCGGCCATGCAGGTGTCCGAACCGGTATCCGGCGGCAAGTCCGAAGCGCGTCCGGCGCGCCGTGCGCGCGCGACACCGCCTTCCTCCGATTCGCTGTCGGACATGCCCAACCTGTCGCCACGCGAGCGCGAAGTCTTGCGCTGCTGCCTGGATGGCCTGTCGGTGACTGACATCGCCGACAAGTTTGCCCGCAGCGTCAAGACCATCAGCGGGCAGAAGCAATCGGCCTTCCGCAAGCTGGGCGTGCGCAGCGACAATGAACTGTTCAAGATCGAATACCAGATCAAGGACCTGTAAAGCGCACCACATAGGGAGTTGCAATGATGAAGGACAGTGGGCCGCGGGTGCTGCTCGTTGATGACTCGGCCACCATCCGGTATGCGATGCAAAGCCGGCTGCAGTTGCTGGGTTGCGAGGTCGACAGCGTCGCCGACGGCAGCGCCGCGCTGGCAGCGATCCAGGCCCGCTCCTATGGGCTGGTGCTGCTGGATTGCTTCCTGCCGGACATCCTGGGCCAGGACGTGGCACGCCAGGTCCGCCAGCTGGAGCAGGCACAGCCCGAGCGGCCCTACACGCCGCTGATCGGCATCTCGGCCGAGGCCGATCCTGCGCACGTACAGCGCTGCCTGGACAGCGGCATGGATGGGATGCTCGACAAGCCCTTGCAGACCCTGGCCATCCGCCGCCTGCTGGCGCTGTGGTGCGATCACGAACTGGGGGAGGACGGCGAGGCCGCCAGTCCCGAGGAAGAACACGACCAGGACCTGGCCCGGCTGTTCCTGACGACCTCCCTGCATGATCTGCAGGCCCTGCAGCAGGCACGGGAGGAGGGCGATGCCGCCCGCATGAGCCGGCTCACCCACCGTATGCGGGGCGCGGCGCTGACCATGGGTCGGGCCGAGATCGTGGCCTTGCTGGAATGCGTGGACGAGGCCCTGCTCGGCGGCCCTGGCGCTGCCGATGCGATCAGCCTGCTGCTGCAGTCATTGGGCAATGCACTGCAGGCGCGCAGCCTGCAATCCTGATCAGCGTTGCCGGGTTGGCTTCAGGCGCCCACCCAGGGCAGCCCGCCGAAGCACCAGCCTTCCACCGTCTTGCGATGTCCGGCCGCGTCCTTGTTGCCTTCGAAACCTTCCAGGATGTCGAAGCAGCGGGCGTAGCCATGTTCCGTGGCCAGCTTGGCCGCATGCTTGGAACGCACGCCGGAGCGGCACAGGAACAGCAGCACTTCATCGGGCAGGGTGACTTCCTTCAATTGCGGCAGGAATTCCGGATTGGGCTTGCCCTCGGGGTAGAGATTCCATTGCACTGCCAGGTGCTGCGCCGCCGGAATCTGCACGGTCCCGATCCAGTCGCGTTCGGCGCGCGTGCGCACGTCCACCAGCTTCACGCTAGTGTCGGCCTGGATCAGGGCCAGCGCTTCCTGTGGGGTGACTGCGCCGGCATAGGGTAACTGGCCATCGGTGCCGCGTTGCTGGGCTTTGGAGAGGATGTCTTGGGGGCTCATGGCATTTGATCTCGGGAAGAAGGGGGCGTGGAATTCTCGGAACGGGTCAACATGGGTGAGGCCGACGATGGCAGGATCAGCCGCGCAGCCCGCTGAAAGACTTGATTCTAAACAATATAAACATTTCGGCAATTTCCAAGTCGGTGCATCGCGCAGCCGAAGTTACAGGATGCCCCAGTTCGGAGCACGCACCATTAGCGTGCAAATTGGCTGGCTCGACTCAAAAATGAAATAAGTTGGTGCAAAATAAGAAAAATGCACCAAAACAAGGCTTGGTATGCTGATTCCTGCACCGTGGGGAACGGCCCGAAGGCCGCGTCCTCCCTAAAATATTCCATTATCGGGCTACCCCAAAGGTCGATGGCATGGAATCTGCTATCATCCGCGACTGAGTTCGGCGCAAGACCGTTGTATCAAATGCAAAGATCCAGTCGCAGAAAACGGCTCACACCCCAATTTATACTACTTCCTCGTTTTAGGAGATTCGCATGGCAAGGACGGCCGCAGAGGTTTTGAAGATGGTGAAGGACAACGAAGTCAAGTTTGTTGACTTCCGTTTCGCTGACACCCGTGGCAAGGAACAGCACGTTTCCGTGCCTGTTTCGCATTTCGACATCGACAAGTTCGAATCCGGTCACGCCTTCGACGGTTCGTCGATCGCCGGCTGGAAGGGTATCGAAGCCTCCGACATGCTGCTGATCCCGGACCCGAACACCGCCAACATCGACCCGTTCATGGAAGAGACCACCCTCTTCATGCAATGTGACGTGATCGAGCCGTCCGACGGCAAGGGCTACGACCGTGATCCGCGCTCTATCGCCAAGCGCGCTGAAGCCTACCTGAAGTCCTCCGGCCTGGGCGACACCGCCTACTTCGGTCCGGAACCCGAATTCTTCATCTTCGACGGCGTGCGTTGGGGTGCTGACATGTCCGGCTCCTTCGTCAAGATCGACTCCGAAGAAGCTTCCTGGAGCACCGGCGCCAAGATCGAAGGCGGCAACTCCGGCCACCGTCCGACCGTCAAGGGCGGCTACTTCCCGGTTCCTCCGGTCGACAGCTTCCAGGACATGCGTTCGGAAATGTCCCTGATCCTGGAATCCCTGGGCATCCCCGTCGAAGTGCACCACCACGAAGTGGCTGGCGCTGGCCAGAACGAACTGGGCACCAAGTTCTCGACCCTGGTCGAGCGCGCTGACTGGACCCAGACCCTGAAGTACGTGATCTGGAACGTCGCCCACACCTACGGCAAGACCGCTACCTTCATGCCCAAGCCCCTGGTCGGCGACAACGGCTCCGGCATGCACGTGCACCAATCCGTCTGGAAGGATGGCAAGAACCTGTTCGCAGGCGACGGCTACGCCGGTCTGTCGGAATTCGCGCTGTACTACATCGGCGGCATCATCAAGCACGCCAAGGCACTGAACGCCATCACCAACCCCGGCACCAACTCGTACAAGCGTCTGGTCCCCGGCTTCGAAGCCCCGGTCAAGCTGGCCTACTCGGCCCGTAACCGTTCGGCCTCGATCCGTATCCCCCACGTCGCCAACCCGAAGGGCCGTCGTATCGAAACCCGCTTCCCGGATCCCCTGGCCAACCCGTACCTGTGCTTCTCGGCTCTGCTGATGGCCGGTCTGGATGGCGTGCAGAACAAGATCCACCCGGGCGAAGCTGCGACCAAGGACCTGTACCACCTGCCGCCGGAAGAAGACAAGCTGATCCCGACCGTCTGTGCCTCGCTGGACGAAGCCCTGGATCACCTGGACAAGGACCGCGAGTTCCTGACCCGTGGTGGCGTGTTCACCGACAGCATGATCGATGCCTACATCGAGCTGAAGATGCAGGAAGTCCAACGCTTCCGCATGACCACGCACCCGATCGAATTCGACATGTACTACTCGCTGTAATCGAATCCGCATCCGGAGAAAAAGGGGAAGCTTGCTTCCCCTTTTTTTATGCGCAGCGGCGCGGCCCATGGCAGGGAAGTGCGCCCGAAAATTGCTAGACAGACTGGTCAATGACTGCACTAGCCCGAGCAAGACGACATGACCCCTGGCATCACGAATCCTCCCATGAAGACACCTCTTCCTTCCCTCGATGGTCTAGACCTGCTGGCCTCGGCCGTCATCATCCTGGACGCTGCCGGTGGCATCGTCTATGCCAATGCCGCCGCCGAGAACCTGCTGGAGAGTTCCTTCAAGGTGCTCTCGCAGCAGAAGCTGTCGGAGCTCTTCCTCAATGGCAAGGAGCTGACCGCGCTGTTCTACCAGGCCATCGAACACCAGTTTGCCGACAAGCGCCTGGACCTGGTGCTGGAACGCGCCAACCGCGAGCCGTTGCAGGTGCACACCATCGTTACGCCCCTGGACAGCACCGACATGCCGGTCCTGCTGGAGCTGCGCGAGAACGTCCAGCAACTGAAGCTGGACCGTGAAGAGCGCATGTTCGACCAGAGCCAGGCCAACAAGGAACTGATCCGCAACCTGGCCCACGAGATCAAGAACCCGCTGGGCGGCATCCGTGGCGCGGCCCAGTTGCTGGAGCTGGAACTGCCCGAGCGCCACCTCAAGGAATTGCGCGAATACACCCAGGTCATCATCAAGGAAGCCGACCGCCTGCAGACCCTGGTCGATCGCCTGCTGGCACCGCACCGCCATCCCCACATCGTGGGCGACGTCAACATCCACGAAGTGTGCGAGCGCGTGCGCAGCCTGGTGATGGCCGAGTTCCCGCAGGGGCTGACCATCAAGCGCGACTATGATCTTTCCATCCCCGAATTCCGGGGCGACAAGGAACAGCTGATCCAGGCGGTATTGAACATCGTCCACAACGCGGCCCAGGCCCTGGCCGACCGCATCCGTGCGGGTGACGCCGAGCTGATCCTGCGTACCCGCGTGTCCCGCCAGGTGACGCTATCCAAGGTCAGATACCGGCTGGCACTAGACTTGCATATCATCGATAACGGTCCGGGTATTCCGCCAGACATCCAGGAAAGAATCTTCTATCCCCTGGTGTCGGGTCGGGAGGGTGGTAGCGGACTGGGGCTGACCCTGGCGCAGACCTTCGTGCATCAGCACATGGGCGTGATCGAATGCGACAGCCGGCCGGGTTGTACCGATTTCAGAATACTTATACCGCTGCCGTGAGCCCATGGCCGCAGGCGGCGCGCCAAAGCCGGAATGACGGAAGGCATCCCGTCATCATGGGGGCTGTGGCACGGCGCCAGAAGCGTCGTGGCCGCGGGAGCATTAACAGCATGACCAACGCAGGAAAAAGCTATTTATGAAACCGATCTGGATTGTTGACGACGACGAATCGATACGCTGGGTGCTTGAGAAAGCACTGGCCCGAGAAAATCTCGCCACGCAGAGTTTTTCCAGCGCACGCGATGCCATGGCGGCCCTGCAGAACGGCACGCCGCAAGTGCTGGTTTCCGACATCCGCATGCCCGGTGCCTCCGGGCTGGAACTGCTGCAGACCGTCAAGGCCAAGCACCCCGGGATTCCGGTGATCATCATCACCGCCTTCTCTGACCTGGACTCGGCCGTCTCGGCCTTCCAGGGCGGCGCCTTCGAATATCTGGCCAAGCCCTTCGACGTCGACAAGGCGGTCGAACTGATTCGCCGCGCCCTGGATGAAAGCCTGCGCGAAACCGATATCGAGCAAGGTGCCGCACAGACCCCCGAAATCCTCGGCCAGGCGCCCGCGATGCAGGACGTGTTCCGCGCCATCGGCCGCCTGTCGCAATCGAACGTGACGGTGTTGATCACCGGCGAATCCGGCTCCGGCAAGGAGCTGGTGGCACGCGCCCTGCACAAGCACAGCCCGCGCGCCAGCCAGCCCTTCGTGGCATTGAACACGGCCGCTATCCCGAAGGACCTGCTGGAGTCCGAACTCTTCGGCCATGAACGCGGCGCCTTCACCGGCGCGCAAGCCATGCGCCGTGGCCGCTTCGAGCAGGCCGAGGGCGGCACCCTGTTCCTCGATGAAATCGGCGACATGCCGCTGGACCTGCAGACGCGGCTGTTGCGCGTGCTCTCCGACGGCCACTTCTATCGCGTCGGCGGCCATCAATCGCTCAAGGCCAACGTGCGCGTCATCGCCGCCACTCACCAGAACCTGGAACACCGGGTGCGCGAAGGCCTGTTCCGCGAGGACTTGTACCACCGCCTCAACGTCATCCGCCTGCGCCTGCCCAGCCTGCGCGAGCGCAGCGAAGACATTCCCATCCTGGCGCGCTACTTCCTCACCCAGAGCGCCCGCCAGCTGGGCGTGGAAGCCAAGCGCCTGTCACCGCAGGCCATGCAGTTCCTGTCGCAACTGGAATTCCCCGGCAACGTGCGCCAGCTGGAAAACCTGTGCAACTGGATCACCGTCATGGCCCCGGGCCAGACCGTGGAAATCAAGGACCTGCCGCAGGACCTGGTGGAAGAACGCGTGCATGCACCGCAACCGGCGCAGATCGTGTCGGCACCGGCCTCGGCTGCCGGAGCGCCTGCACCGCTGGCCCAGCCCGAGCTGTCGGCAGGCGCGGTACCGGCTGAAGCCGTCGCCGGCAACTGGATCTCGCTGCTGGAAAACGAAGCCGCGCAGATGCTGGCCTCGGAGCAGCCGGAGGTGATGGATATCCTCGGCCGCCAGTTCGAAGCCGCGCTGATCAAGATCGCCCTCAAGCACACCCACGGCCGCAAGAACGACGCCGCCGTGCGCCTGGGCATCGGCCGCAACACCATCACCCGCAAGATCCAGGAGCTGGGTATTGGCGGTGCCGAGGACGATTGATCGGCTAGTGCCGGATCACATCTGATCCAACTCGAGTCAAGCAGGGGAGGCCTGCCCGCGTGCCGCCGCGTGGGCAGGAGCAACAAGGGGAAGAGGCGGCGGCAAACAAAAAAGGAAATGGCCTGGATCTCGCGATCCAGGCCATTTTTATTTGCTCCCGTCGCAGTGACGGGGAAATGATTTATATCATTTACGCGATCGCTGCTTAGCGCAGCTTCAGCACATAACGCGCTGCCACCGAAGCGATCAGGCTCAGCACCGCGCCGAAGATGACGAAGTAGCTCACCGACAGCTTGTTGCCGGTGAAGTCGATCAGCCAGGTGATGATCAGGCCAGCGAAGCCGCCGAAGATGGTCACCGCGATGTTATAGGCCAGCGACATGCCGGTGCCGCGCGTGGCCACCGGGAAGATGTCCGCCAGCAGGGCCGGCATGGCGGCGAAGTACATGGTCATGAGCACGCCGATCACGGTCTGCAGCAACAGCAGCTGCAGGAAGCCCGGCGAATTGGTCAGGAACACGAACATCGGATAGGTCAGCACGATGTACAGGGCGCTGCTGACGATCATGAAGGGCGTGCGACCGATCTTGTCGGAGGCTGCGCCCACCAGCGGCGAGCCGATGAACATGATCAGGCCGGCCACCGACATCGCGGCGAACGACGACCATGCCGGCAGGCCCAGCTGCTTGACCGCGTAGGTCGGGATGTACAGCGACAGGTAGACCGAGACGGTAGCCATGATGACGCTGCCCGAACCGATCAGGAGGCGCAGCTTCTGGCTGGTGAAGGTATCGCGCAGGGGCGCATTGGTCTTTTCGCTGGACTCCTTGAATTCCGGTGCTTCATCCAGGTGACGACGGATGTAGATGCCGGCCGGTGCGATCAGCAGGCCGAAGAAGAACGGCACGCGCCAGCCCCAGGAAGCCAGTTGCTCGGGCGTGAGCATGTTGTTGAGCACGGCGCCGAAGATCGCCGCCAGCAACAGGCTGATGCCCTGGCTGGCCACCTGCCAGCTGGAGAAGTAACCACGGCGATGCGGTGCGTGTTCCACCAGGAAGGCGGTGGAGCTACCGAACTCGCCACCGGCCGAGAAGCCCTGGATCATCTTGCCAAGTGCAATGCCGGCCGGTGCCAGCAGGCCGATGCTGGCATAGCTGGGCATGAAGGCGATCATGGCGGTGCCGATGGTCATGAGCATGATGGACAGCATCAGTGCCGCCTTGCGGCCGGCGCGGTCGGAATAGGCACCCAGCACCACCGCGCCCAGCGGACGCATGAAGAAGGACACGCCGAAGGTGGCGAAGGTCAGCAGCAGCGAAACGCTGTCGTCCCCGGTGGGGAAGAACTGCTTGGCGATGACCACGGCGAAGGCGCCGTAGATCAGGATGTCGAACCATTCGAGCGCATTGCCGATGGAAGACGAGATGATCGCGCGCCGCGCCTGCGGGTGCGTGGTGGCGGCGCCAGGCGCCGTGGTGTTGCTGGTCATGGAGACTCCCTGATGGATGACTGTGGATGGAGGAGCTGCGCGCCGGTCTCGCCCGGGCGGGGCGGACGACTGCCTGGCTGGTTGAATGATGGTTATGGGCTCCCTGTCGCGCTCACGGGGCAAATGCGATCGGCCGTGGGCGTTACAGCGGGCGAGGATAGGCGCCGCAGTGCGGGGCTGTCAAGGCGCGCTGCGGTGGATTATCAGGACGCAGGAAGGCTGTCGCATCGGGTAAATGATTGACACACGATGGCTCATTGCTGGCCTTCATCGACCTCATCCGCTAGCTGCTTCAAGCGGCGCCACAGGGTGGTCCGGCTCATCCCCAGATGGCGTGCGGCGGCAGCGCGATTGCCGCGATAGCGGCGCAGCACGGCCTGGATCTGCGCATCGTCAGGCGCGGCCGTGACGACATCTGGCTCCTGCGCGGTCGCGCTGGCCATGCTGGCGTGCTGCCCCAGTTCCGGTGCGACCCGCAGGATCAGGGCCGGCGTCAGCGCCTGCAGCGGTTCGGCCGCCAGGAACAGGGCCAGCCGTTCCATCAGGTTGCGCAGTTCACGCACATTGCCCGGCCAGGCGTAGGCGCACAGCAGCGGCGAGCAGCGCAGGATTTCCGCACCCAGGTTGGCATGCGGGCGGGCATCCAGCGCTGCCAGTGCATGCTTGAGATGCCACTCGGCCAGTGCCGGCACGTCCTCGCTGCGCGCACGCAGCGGCGGCAGGGGCAGGCGCAGCACGCTGAGCCGGTAATACAGGTCGGCCCGGAAACGGCCCTCGCGCACCTTGGCCTCCAGGTCGCAATGGGTAGCGCTGATGATGCGCACCTGCACCGGAATCGGCCGCGTGCCACCGACGCGCACCACCTCGCGCTCTTCCAGCACGCGCAGCAGGCGTGTCTGCAGGGGCAGCGGCATCTCGCCGATTTCATCCAATAGCAGCGTGCCGCGATGGGCCGCCTCGAACACGCCGGCACGTCCACCCCGGCGCGAACCGGTGAAGGCACCTTCTTCATAGCCGAACAGTTCGGACTCCAGCAGCGACTCCGCCAGCGCGCCGCAGTTGATGGCCACGAAGGGATGGCTTGCCTGGGTCTTGCCCTGCATCAGCGGATGGGCGCGATGGATGGCTTGCGCCGCCAGCTCCTTGCCGGTGCCGGTCTCGCCCTGGATCAGTACGCTGGCCGGTGAACGGGCAAACAGCGTGATCGATTGCCGTACCGCTTCCATGGCAGTCGAATCGCCCCGCAGGTCCTTCAGGTGATGGCGTGCGCGCAGGCTGTCGGCCACCGGCAGGAGGGGGCCACGCGTGCTCTCCAGTTGCGTCAGGCGCGCCAGTTCCAGTGCATCCTCGAAGGCCTGACGCACCGTGGCCGAGGAATACAGGAAGATACCGTGCATGCCCGCCTCTTCGGCCAGGTCGGTGATGAGGCCGGCACCCACCACGGCCTCGATGCCACCGGCCTTCAGTTCGTTGACCACGGCCCGCGCATCTTCTTCGGTGGCATAGGTGCGCTGGGCGATGTCCAGTCCGAACATCTGCTGGAACTCGGCCAGTGCCGGCATCTCTTCCTGATAGCTGACCAGGCCGATGCGGGTGGTGATCTGGCGCGCCCGTGCCAGCGCCTGCATCACGTCGAAGCCGCTGGCACGCGCCACCACCACCGGCACCGGCAACCGGCTCTTGAGATAGGCGCCGTTGGAGCCGGCCGAGATGACCACGTCGCAGCGCTGCGTGGCCAGGCGCTCGCGGATCTCGCGCACGGCCTCGTCGAACCCCAGGTGGATGGGCTCGATGTCGGCCAGGGCGTCGAACTCCAGCGTGATGTCACGGAACAGCTCCGACAGGCGCGATACCGAAGCGGTCCAGATCACGGGTTTGTCGGCGTGGCGGTCGGTGGGGGCAGGGCGTTTCATGGGCGGGGCGCTGGGTGGCTGAGGGTGATTGACGACGACTCAGGGTGGCTGGAAGGCCTAAAAGCCAGCCAGGAAGAAACGTTCACCATGTTTCAGTGAAACGTTAGTGTAACACTGATGAAACAGGGTGGCATGCCTCCGGAGCGCCCGTCGGGTCTGCCTGCTGGCGTGGCAGGGGAGCCAGGTTTCGTCCGCAAGTCATTGATCTGGAAGGAAGTTTCATATCGGCCCAAAAGAGGTCCGCCAGGTTTCGCAGGATGCTGCAGTGCGATGGCACGGCCGTTGCAATAAGGCCCTCCATAGTCCGCTACCTCCAGCAACCCTTACAGAAGGTGTCCATCATGGCTCTCCACTCCGCAGGCGCAGCGTTCCGCCAGGCCGTCCAGGAAGAATCCCCCTTGCAAGTCATCGGCGCGATCAACGCCAATCACGCCCTGCTGGCCAAGCGCGCCGGCTTCCGTGCGATCTACCTGTCCGGCGGCGGGGTCGCGGCCGGTTCCCTGGGCTTGCCCGACCTCGGCATTTCCAACCTGGACGACGTGCTCACCGACGTGCGCCGCATCACCGACGTGTGCGATCTGCCGCTGCTGGTGGATGTCGATACCGGCTTCGGCGCCTCGGCCTTCAACGTGGCCCGCACCGTGAAGTCGATGATCAAGTTCGGCGCCGCCGCCATGCACATCGAAGATCAGGTCGGCGCCAAGCGCTGCGGTCACCGTCCCGGCAAGGAAATCGTCAGCAAGCAGGAAATGGTGGACCGCATCAAGGCCGCCGTGGATGCCCGTACCGATGAGAATTTCGTCATCATGGCGCGCACCGATGCACTGGCCGTGGAAGGCCTGGAGGCTGCCGTGGAGCGCGCCGTGGCCTGCGTCGAAGCCGGTGCCGACATGATCTTCCCGGAAGCCATCACCGACCTGGGCATGTACAAGCAGTTCGCCAATGCGGTGAAGGTGCCGATCCTGGCCAACATCACCGAGTTCGGCTCGACCCCGCTGTTCACCGTGGACGAACTCAAGGGCGCCGACGTCGGCCTGGTGCTCTATCCGCTGTCGGCCTTCCGCGCCATGAACAAGGCGGCCGAAAACGTCTATCAGGCGATCCGCCGCGACGGCACCCAGAAGAACGTGGTCGATACCATGCAGACCCGCATGGAACTGTACGACCGCATCGACTACCACAGCTACGAGCAGCGCCTGGATGCGCTGTTTGCCCAGCAGAAGAACAAGTAATCCCTTCCGATAATTCAGTTTTCACCGAACACGCTACGAGGAGAACACGATGAGCGAACAACAAGCCGCAGGTTTCAAGCCCAAGAAGTCCGTTGCCCTCTCCGGCGTCACCGCCGGCAACACCGCCCTGTGTACCGTCGGCAAGACCGGCAATGACCTGCACTATCGCGGCTACGACATCCTGGACGTGGCCGACAGCTGCGAGTTCGAAGAGATCGCCCACCTGCTGGTGCATGGCAAGCTGCCCACCGCCGCCGAACTGCGGGCCTACAAGGCCAAGCTCAAGGCCCTGCGCGGCCTGCCGGCCAACGTCAAGGCGGCGCTGGAGTGGCTGCCTGCGGCTTCGCATCCGATGGATGTGATGCGTACCGGCGTCTCGGCCCTGGGTTGCGTGCTGCCGGAGAAGGATGACCACAACACCCCCGGCGCGCGTGATATCGCCGACCGCCTGATGGCCTCGCTCGGTTCCATGCTGCTGTACTGGTACCACTACAGCCACAACGGCAACCGCATCGAAGTGGAAACCGATGATGATTCCATCGGCGCCCACTTCCTGCACCTGCTGCACGGCGAGAAGCCCTCCGAGTCCTGGGAAAAGGCCATGCACACCTCGCTGATCCTGTACGCGGAGCACGAGTTCAACGCCTCCACCTTCACCGGTCGCGTCATCGCCGGCACCGGCTCGGACATGCACTCGGCCATCACCGGCGCCATCGGCGCGCTGCGCGGCCCCAAGCACGGTGGCGCCAACGAGGTGGCCTTCGAGATCCAGAAGCGCTACGACAACCCGGACGAAGCCGAAGCCGACATCCGTCGCCGCGTCGAGGACAAGGAAGTGGTGATCGGTTTCGGTCACCCGGTCTACACCATCTCCGACCCGCGCAACAAGGTCATCAAGGAAGTGGCGCGCAAGCTCTCCAAGGAAGCCGGCTCGACCAAGATGTTCGACATCGCCGAACGCCTGGAAACGGTCATGTGGGACATCAAGAAGATGTTCCCCAACCTGGACTGGTTCTCGGCCGTGTCGTACCACATGATGGGCGTACCCACCGCGATGTTCACGCCGCTGTTCGTCATTGCCCGCACCTCGGGCTGGGCGGCGCACATCATCGAGCAGCGCATCGACAACAAGATCATCCGCCCGTCGGCCAACTATGTCGGCCCGGAAGATCTGAAGTTCGTGCCCATCGCCAAGCGCAAGTAAGGCGAGCGGGTAGCAGGGTAGGGAAGGGAGCAAGGGGAGCAGTAGCGCCGCAGTGCAATAGTGATGAAGCAGTGCAGCGATGGAAGCGACGGCCCGCAGGAGCGGCCGTCGCCTTCCGGATTTGTAACAAGCGTTACATGTGGTCGAGTCCGGTGTAATTACTTGCTAAGATGCGGTCGGGCCGTTTTTTGGCCCGCTTCCGGCCCATCTCCGCCCCCGACTCTCCATGGATCATCCGATGATTGCTGCCATCGCTTCCCGTCGTTTTTTCAAGCAGGTCTGCCTGTGCGCGGCCGCCAGTTCCGTGCTGGCCGCCTGTTCTTCCAACACCCCGGTACCGGTGAGCGACACCAAGCCGGTCTTGCCACAACTGCTGCAGGCCCCGGCGGCCACCCAGCCCAGCTGGGCGACCCAGCTCAAGACCGGCGCCTTCAGCTGCGAGATGGGCAACAAGGTCGAGATCCGTATGGATGGCCGGGTGACCGACGGCGTCACGCTGGTGTGGAAGGGCAGCAGCTACATGATGAACCCGGTCAGCACCTCGACCGGTGCAGTGCGACTGGAGAACAAGGGCGAAGGCCTGGTGTGGATCCAGATTCCGTCGAAGTCCATGCTGCTCAATTCCAAGATCGGGCAGCAGCTCGCCAACGATTGCCGCACGCGCTGATTGCATCCTCTGTGCAGCGTGCCGTGGCGATGAGCTGACCGCGGCGCGTTTCTCCCTCCTCCTTCGTTTCCTCTTCTTCTGGCATGTCGCCGGTCTCGCACCGGTGACATCGCATCCGTTTTTTTCGTCGTCGCGCTTGATCCGCATCAGCCGCAAAGCGGCGCCGGCTGGGCGAATTCAGCCACCCGTAAGCTTCAGGTGCAAGACTGGATCAAACGTCGCATGAAGGCCGGACAGGGGGTGCTGCAAGCCGGCACCCGGTATCAAGCCGTCGACGATCGACCCGCAGACCACGCATGTCCAGGGCGAACACAGTTTTCCAATACGAAAGACATGAGGAGACGTCATGCAATACGAGGATTTCTATCGCCGCTCCATCGAGCATCCCGACACCTATTGGGCCGAAGAAGCACAGCGCATCCACTGGGAAGAACCCTTCACCCGCACCCTGGATTATTCGCGCGCGCCCTTTGCGCGCTGGTTCATCGGCGGCAAGACCAATCTCTGCTACAACGCCGTCGATCGTCACCTGGCCGAACGCGCCTCGCAGGCAGCGCTGATCGCCATCTCCACCGAGACCAACAGCGAACGCGTCTACGACTTCGCCGAACTGCATCGCGAAGTCCAGGCCATGGCCGCCACCATGCTGGCCCTGGGTGTGCAGCGCGGCGACCGGGTGCTGATCTACATGCCCATGATCGCCGAGGCGGTGTTCGCCATGCTGGCCTGCGCCCGCATCGGGGCGGTGCATTCGGTGGTGTTCGGCGGCTTTGCGTCCAACAGCCTGGCCTCGCGTATCGATGACGCGCAGCCGCGCCTGATCGTCTCGGCCGATGCCGGCTCGCGCGGTGGCAAGGTGATTCCCTACAAGGGCCTGCTGGACGATGCTATCCAGTTGGCGCAGCACAAGCCGCAGCGTGTGCTGCTGGTCGATCGCGGCCTGGCGCCGATGGCGCGCACGCCGGAACGCGACGTCGACTACGCCGCCCTGCGCGCACAGCACCTGGACCGGCCGGTGCCGGTGACCTGGCTGGAGTCCAATGAAACCAGCTACGTGCTCTACACCTCCGGCACTACCGGCAAGCCCAAGGGCGTGCAGCGCGACGTGGGCGGCTATGCGGTGGCGCTGGCGTCGTCCATGCAGCACATCTTCTGCGGCAAGCCGGGCGAGACCTATTTCTGCACCTCCGACATCGGCTGGGTGGTGGGTCACTCCTACATCGTCTATGGCCCGCTGATCGCCGGCATGGCCACCGTGCTCTACGAAGGCCTGCCGATCCGGCCTGACGCCGGCATCTGGTGGAGCATCGTCGAGAAGTACCAGGTGACGCGCATGTTCTCCGCACCGACGGCCATCCGCGTGCTCAAGAAACAGCCGGCCGAATGCATGGAGCGCTACGACACCTCTTCGCTCAAGGCGCTCTACCTGGCCGGTGAACCGCTGGACGAGACCACCTCCAACTGGATCTCGGCAGCGCTGAAGGTACCGGTGATCGACAACTACTGGCAGACCGAATCGGGCTGGCCCATCATCTCGATCGCCAAGGGCATCAGCGACAAGCCGACCCGCCTTGGCAGTCCCGGCGTGCCCATGCCGGGCTACCGCCTGGCCATCCTCGACGAGGCCAGTGGCGAGCCCTGTGCGGCCGGCCAGAAGGGCGTGGTCGCCATCGAAGGCCCGCTGCCGCCGGGCTGCATGCAGACCGTGTACGGCGACGATGCGCGCTTCGTCAACACCTACTGGCGCAGCCTGCCGCGGGAGGTCTATTCCACCTTCGACTGGGGCATCCAGGACCAGGATGGCTACTACTTCATCCTCGGTCGCACCGACGACGTCATCAACGTCGCCGGCCACCGCCTGGGGACCCGCGAGATCGAGGAGAGCATCTCCAGCCATCCCAACGTCTCCGAAGTGGCCGTGGTCGGCGTGGAAGACAAGTTGAAGGGGCAGGTGGCGATTGCCTTCGCCATCGCCAAACAGGCCGACGCGATTGCCACCACGGAGCAGAGGAAGGCGCTGGAAGCCGAGATCATGGGTGTGGTCGACAAGCAGATCGGCGCGGTCGGCCGCCCGGCACGGGTGTTCTTCGTCACCGGCCTGCCCAAGACGCGCTCCGGCAAGCTGTTGCGGCGAGCCATCCAGTCGATCTGCGAAGGTCGTGATCCGGGCGACCTGCCCACCATCGAGGACCCGGCAGCGCTGGAGCAGGTGCGACTGGCGCTGCGCGACTGATCCCTGCCAGCAGGCGGCGGCCTACACCGGACCTGGCCGCCGCTGATGCCGTAATTTGGTTACACTGGCAACTTCATCCCATCGTCCCTCTTCAAAGCTTCCGGTCATGCATCCCTCAATCCGCCCGGCCACTGCCGCCGACGCCGCTGCCATCTGTGGCATCTACAACCACTACGTCGACACCACCGTCATCAGTTTCGAGACCGAAGCGGTGACTGTCGAGGGCATGGCCGCCCGCATTGCGGATGTGCAGGCGCAGTTCCCCTGGCTGGTGTTCGAACAGGAGGGCGAGGTGCTGGGCTATGCCTACGCCAGCAAATGGAAGCCGCGCGCGGCCTACCAGCGCTCTGTGGAAAGCTCGGTCTACCTGCGTCACGACGCCGGCGGACGCGGCATCGGCAAGCTGCTGTACGGTGAGCTGTTCGCGCAGCTGAAACCCCTGGGCGTGCATCTGGTCATCGGTGGCATCGCCCAGCCCAATGCGGCCAGCGTGGCCCTGCACGAGAGCCTGGGCTTCGTGAAATGCGGCGTCTTCAGCGAGGTCGGCTACAAGATGGGACGCTGGATCGACGTCGGTTACTGGCAGCTCAAATTGCAAGAGGCCCAATGATGAGATCGACCCGCGCCGCCAGCGCCATCGAGCGTCTGAACACCCGCACCGAATCGCGCGAGTATTCCATGCTGCGCACCTCCGATGAGCGTTTCATCCTGACCCGCCGCGTGGCCGGCCAGCCGCTGGAAAAGCTCAATGAAGCAATGGAACTGGACGACTTCGTCAGCTTCGTCAACGCCCAGGGACCGCAGAAGGCCAAGCGTGTCAGCAAGCTCGATGTGCAGTTCGAAAAGAACATGCGCAACAAGAAAGAACAAACGCCACCCTGAGGTGGCGTCCGTCGATACCGGCTTGCCCCTGGGCGGCGTCAGTCGGCCAGCGTTGCAATCACCGGCGCGTGGTCGGAAGGCTGCTCCCACTTGCGCGGCACCTTGTCGATGACGCAGGCGGTACAACGCGGCAGCAGTTCTTCGGACAGCAGGATGTGGTCGATCCGCAGGCCCCGATTGAGGCGGAAACCCATCTGCCGGTAATCCCACCAGCTATACATCTTCTCCGGCTGTTCGAACAACCGGTAGGAGTCGGTCAGGCCCAGCGCCTGCAGCTTGCGGAAGGCCTCGCGCTCCGGCTCCGACACCAGCACCTGACCTTGCCAGGCCACCGGATCGTGCACATCGCGGTCTTCGGGTGCGATGTTGTAGTCGCCCAGCAGCGCCAGTCGCGGGTTCTTCACCTTCTCCTGTGCCAGCCATTCGTGCAGCGCCGCCAGCCAGTTCAGCTTGTAGGGATACTTTTCGGACTCCAGCGACTGCCCGTTGGGAATATAGGCGCAGACATAGCGCACACCTTCGATGGTGGCGGCGATGATGCGCTGCTGCTCATCGGGGAACAGCGGGTTGTTCTTGACCACGTCACTCATCGGATGGCGCGACAGGATGGCCACGCCGTTATAGGTCTTCTGGCCCGAGAATTCGACCAGATAACCGGCGGCAGCGATCTCGGCGGCGGGAAACTTGTCGTCGGTGAGCTTGGTTTCCTGCAGGCAGAGCACGTCGACCGGATTTTCTTCCAGCCATTTCAGGACCTGCGGCAGGCGGACCTTGAGGGAGTTGACGTTCCAGGTGGCGATTTTCATGGTGGTTGCAAATTCCTTTTGTGGCGCGGCTTTGCGCGGTATGGGTAGCTGGAAGATCTGCCTGGCTACCCACCTGGCTACTCACCCTGGAAGGCTTGGACGTGCGCGCAAAGTATTGCTGGGGCGCCACTATAGCATCAGCAGCTGGCCCTGTTCTGCGGGTGGAGCGATATCGGGGCGTCCCTCACGCGGCGCGAGCCAATGGCTGCACCTCTTCGGCGATACGTCCCGCAAGCTCGATTTCAGCCATCTTGAGATCGTAAGCCAATTGCAGATTGAGCCAGGACTGGGCGTCGCCGCCAAAAAAACGGGCCAGTCGCAATGCCGTATCAATAGTCACAGCGCGTTCTTCCCGCAGGATCGCCGAAATGCGAGGCGCGTCAACGCGCAGTGCCTTGGCCAGCGCGTTGCCGCTCATGTTCAGTTCAGCTAAATATTCTTCCCGCAGTATTTCGCCCGGATGGATGGGGCGCATTCCGTTGGCTGGTGCATTCATGATGTTTCCCTCTCAGTGGTAATCAACAATCTCCACGTTTGCAGCGCCGACAGCCCCTTGGTCGTGCCAGACGAAGCAAATGCGGTATTGGCTGTTGATTCGGATACTGTGCTGGCCGGCGCGGTTGCCGGAGAGCGCTTCCAGGCGGTTTCCCGGGGGCGAGCGCAGGTAGTCCAGCGTCGCGGCGGAATCAAGCATCTGGAGCTTGCGTTCTGCGACTTTACGGAAGTTTGAAAACCTTGCGACGGCGCGCCCTTGAAACAGCGCCTCGGTGTCTTGGCATCGGAAGCTAAGTATCATGAAGACACCGTATAGCGTTGGACGTTATACGTCAAGCGTTACGAAGCTTAGGTGTGGCCGTACGAGAAAAGTTTCGCAGGCATCTGGGATTAATGCTATCGATTTATGTGATTTCGATAGATTTATTTAATATTCCGTGCTTGGTAGATGTACCAGCAGACAAGTGGCATAGCGTCCCACCGACGATAGATATGACAAGGGGAACGACCTCGCGGCCGTTCCCCTCGCGCTTGTCAACGATCAGAGTGCGGCGACGATCAAGCCGGCATCATCTGTGCGCTGGTCATCTGCGCGCCGTCATCACCGGCTTTGCGGCGGCGACGATAGGCGGCGAAGCCGACCAGACCCAGGCCGCCGATCATCATGGCGGTGGTGGAGGCTTCCGGCACCGGTGCCACGCTGATGTTGCCGGCGAAGCTGCCGCCAGCCGAACCCAGCACGGTGCCGGCCACCGACAGGGTGTACAGGCCGCTGGTCAGGCCGTTGGTGCGCAGGCTGAAGGTCTGCAGGTCACCGCTGGAGAGCTGGGTGCCGGTGTAGGTCTGGCCATTGCCGCTGAGCGTGAAGCTGCTGATGCCCACGCGGGAGAGACCATCGAGCGCGATCGAGACCAGGGCCGACGACACCGAAGCACCGGCACCGCCGACGTTGAAGGTGAAGTTTTCCAGGAAGGTCTGGCCGGTGGTGCCATCGCCATAGCGGGCGCCGAAGGTCGACGTGGCGTCGGTCCAGACCAGTTCGCGCGTGCGTTCCAGATCGGCGGCGCTGGCCGAGGATGCCATGGCGACGAAGGCGGACGCGATCAGGAAACTGCTCAACAGCTTTTTCATTGGGATACCTCTTTCGGGTTCGATTGATTGGTTGATTTTGAAAGCACTGCAAGGGGGATTTTTACGTCGACGGGTTTTGTTGTTGATGTTGGCGAGGTCGACGCGAGGCGTCCCTGTTTGTGATTTTTGTTCGACGGGACGTGCAGAGAATAATAGAAAAATACTAACTTTTACAACTGATTATTACGTTTTACCGGTAACAGGTGTTGCGCTGTAGGATTCCTGGAAGTCGCACTGGTAAAGGGTTTCCGACGATGAGCTTAAATTTCCGTACGGATTTGTTTGGTTGCGGAAACTAAGTTTTTTCCGAGCGCTCAGGCATTCCCGCGGGCTGGAAATTGATGGTGGAAATGCGTCAGGAAATCTGACTTGTCGATGCGGATGAGCTCGATGAAGCTCATCCGTTGAGGCAAGCTCTGCAGTGGTCGTCGCGATCCTGCAGAGCCAGAGGAGGAGGGATTACTTGAATTACTTGAAGCGGTAGCTCACCGCCACGATGGCAGTGTCGTCGGTGTGGCGGCGTACCAGCGGGCTGTCGCTGACGCTGTTGTCGAGCCACTTGCGACGCCAGTGCAGGTTCAGGTGCCAGTCGCCGGTGAGCGGTACATCGGCTGCCAGTCCCAGGGTGGGACTGGTGGAGGCGCCGGCGCGGTACTGACGTACGCCGCTGGCGGCAGATTCGCTGGCGGAGACGCCGAAGAAGTAATCGTTGTAGCTGGCGCTACGATATTCGACGCCGAGCTGCGGGTAGATGCTCACCGGTCCGATATCGAACTGGGCGGCATAGATGGCTTCTGCCAGGGTGCCATGGGACTTGTTGAAGTCACGGAAGACGTTGAGGAAGAAGGCCCCGAACGGGGTTTCCTGGTAGGTGCCCAGGCCCAGCGGGATGGGATCGGAACGACGTTGCAGGCCGCGGTCGGCATCGAAGCCTTGCAGGTCGACGCGTCCGGCCAGTTCCAGGTAGCCGTAGCCCATGCGCGCGGTCTTGATGCCGAAGGTATCGAGCCGGGCGAAGAAGCGCCCATAGTCGAAGTAGGCGTAGGGCAGGACCGTGTTGCGGGCACTGCGGTCGAGGCCGTTGCGTTCGAGCCGGTAGCCGCCGGCACCGAGGTCACCGGTGATGCGGTCGTGCAGTTGCAGTGGATCGGCGTTGCCGTTGCCGGCATCGGCTTGCTGGGCCAGGGCGGGCAGGGCGCAGCAGGCCAGGGTCAGGGTGGCGAATATTGTTTTCATGATGGGCAGTGGTGGTGGGGCAGATCGCATTGTAGCGGTCGCCAGGGCGCTGCGCCGGCTTGTATGCCGTGGCGCTGGCCGGATGCGGCCGCTCAGCCACAGCCGGGGCAACGTGGCAATGAACAACGATGAACAACGACGAACAATGGCCTGCCATTGCGGCAGGCCATTGTCGGCGCGTGTTGAGCCTTCTTCAGCCTTTGTCAGCCTTCTTCAGCCTTGATCAGCCTTCGTCGGCGACGAAGCCTCAGGACGCTTGCAAGGTCGGGTAGTCCGTATAGCCTTCGGCGCCGCCACCGTACAGCGTGGCCTGGTTGAAGTCGGCCAGTGCGGCACCGGCCTTGAAGCGTTCCACCAGGTCGGGGTTGGCGATGAAGGGGCGGCCGAAGGCCACCAGGTCGGCCCGGTTGCCCTGGCGTGCCTTGGCGGCCATTTCCAGGTCATAGCCGTTGTTGGCGATGTAGATGCCCTGGAAGAGGTCACGCAGTACCTGCAGGTCGAAGCCGCCGGCCACTTCGCGCGGGCCGCCGGTCGCGCCCTCCACCACGTGCAGGTAGACCAGCTTGTAGCGGTTCAGCTGCTGCACCACGTAGCTGAAGAGGGCCTTGGGATCGCTGTCGGCAATGTCGTTGGCCGGGCTGATCGGGGACAGGCGGATGCCCACGCGTTCGCTGGGCACCACCGAGGTGACGGCGGCCACCACTTCCAGCAGCAGGCGGGCGCGGTTTTCGATGCTGCCGCCATAGGCGTCGGTGCGCTGGTTGGTCTTGTCGCGCAGGAACTGGTCCAGCAGGTAGCCGTTGGCCGCGTGGATTTCCACGCCGTCGAAGCCGGCCTGGATGGCGAGCTGGGCGGCGGTCTTGTATTGCTCGACGAGGGCGGGCAGTTCGGAGAGCTCCAGCGCGCGCGGTTCGACGAAGGGCTTGAAGCCGGTTTCGGTGAAGGCATTGCCTTCGGGCTTGACGGCCGAGGGGGCTACCGGCAGGGCATGGCCTGGTTGCAGGTCGGGGTGGGAGATGCGACCCACGTGCCACAGCTGCAGGAAGATGCGGCCGCCCTTGGCGTGCACGGCATCGGTGATCTTCTTCCAGCCGGCTACCTGGGCCTGGTCGTAGATGCCAGGGGTCCAGGCGTAGCCCTTGCCCTGCGGCGAGATCTGTGTGGCCTCGGCGATGATCAGGCCGGCGCTGGCGCGCTGGGCGTAGTATTCGGCCGCCAGTGGCGTGGGGACATCGCCAGCTTGGGCGCGGCTGCGTGTGAGCGGGGCCATGACGATGCGGTTCTGTAGTTGCACCGCGCCCAGCTGCATGGGCTTGAAGAGGTCACTGCTGGCGTGGACGTTGGCATTGGCACTGGTATTGGCGTTGGTCATGCTGTTCCTTTCTTGTTGGCATTGAAGGGGGCGACAGTGGTCGACCCTGTTACCGACCACGGCGGATCGGCAGCGTTCCGGAAATGGATCAACAGTCTAGACGGGAAGCGCTTTGCTTGCTGGCGGTCGGGCACCTATCTGGATCTTGCTGGGTGGCAATTCGCGATGCGAGGACGAAAAAAAACCACCGCTTGCGCGGTGGCGGGTACTGCGGTTGCTGCGCGGGCTGGGGCCAGCTCCTGCCTTGGCCCTGCCTGAGCGCTGTGCCTCAGCCGCGTGCCGAGCGGGCGCGCGCCTGGCCGAGCAGCCAGGTGGTCAGCAGCGGCACCGGGCGGCCGGTGGCGCCCTTGGCGGCGCCGCTCTTCCAGGCGGTGCCGGCGATGTCCAGGTGCGCCCAGGTGTACTTGCGGGTGAAGCGCTCCAGGAAGCAGGCGGCGGTGACGCTGCCGGCGGGCTGGCCGCCGATGTTGGCGATATCGGCGAAGTTGGACTTCAACTGCTCCTGGTAGACATCCTGGATCGGCATGCGCCAGGCGGTGTCGCCACTGTCGCGGCCGGCGGCCAGCAGGCCGTTGGCCAGCTGGTCGTGGGCCTCGTCTTCACGGGTGAACAGGCCGGTGTTGTGATGGCCCAGGGCGACCACGCAGGCGCCGGTCAGGGTGGCGATGTCGATCACGGCGGCCGGCTTGAAGCGTTCCACGTAGGTCAGGGCGTCGCACAGGATCAGGCGGCCTTCGGCGTCGGTGTTGAGCACTTCGATGGTCTGGCCGGACATCGAGGTGACGATGTCGCCCGGCTTGGTGGCGCGGCCGGAGGGCATGTTTTCGCAGGTCGGGATGACGCCGATGACATTGAGCTTCAGGCCCAGTTCGGCGATGGTGCGGAAGGTGCCCAGCACGGAGGCGGCGCCGCACATGTCGTACTTCATCTCGTCCATGTTCAGGCCCGGCTTGAGCGAGATGCCGCCGGTGTCGAAGGTGATGCCCTTGCCCACCAGCACCACCGGGGCGTCCTTGGACTTGCCGCCCAGGTGCTTCAGCACGATGAACTTGGGCGGCTGGTCGCTGCCGTTGGTGACCGACAGGAAGCTGCCCATCTTGAGGGCTTCCAGCTGCTTGCGGTCCAGCACTTCCACGCCCAGCTTGAATTCCTTGGCCAGCTTCTTGGCGGTATTGGCCAGGTAGGTCGGGGTGCAGACGTTGCCGGGCAGGTTGCCCAGTTCCTTGGTCAGCGCCATGCCGTTGGCCAGGGCCACGGCTTCGCCCAGGGCGGCCTTGGCGGCCACGCCGTCGGCGGCGTTCACCAGCAGGGTGATCTTCCTGACGCCGGTGGGAGCGGGGTCCTTCTTGCTCTTCAGGGTGTCGGAACGATAGATCGCATCGCGGCCGGCCAGCACCACGTTGCGGATGGCCCAGGCCAGGTCGCGGCCCTTGATGCCATCAAAAGGCAGGGCCAGGGCGGCGTCGTCGCAGCCCAGGGTGGCCAGGCAGCGCACCAGGCCGGCGCTGGCAGCGGCAAAGCTCTTGTCGGCGATCTCTTCCTCGGCGCCCAGGCCCAGCAGCACGATGCGTTCGGCGGCGATGCCGGTGACGCCGCGCAGCAGCAGGGTCGAGCCCGGCTTGCCGGAAATGTCGCCCGACTTCAGCGCGGCGCTGATCGCACCCAGCTTGTCCAGCGCCCCGGCTGCCTTGGACAGCTTGCGGTTTTCATAGATGCCAACGACCAGCGCGCCGGTCTTGACGGCGGTCACGGCGGTTTTTGCGTCCAATGTTTTTGTGCTAAAGTCCATCGTTCGTCCTTTGTATGAATTACCTGGCGATTATAGAGCCCATTTCGACGCCACGCGCGCGTGAGTTCGCGCCAGCCCGGCCAGTGCCGGATGCGTCGCAGGGCCAGGCCACCGATTCATTGACCCCGATACCAGAGACAATTCCAGCATTCCCATGATTTTCCAGCGCGCTCTGCGTCGCGAACTGACCAGCACCGCAGGTGGGGTCTTCACGACGCTGTTTACCATCACGCTGACCGTGATGCTGATCAAGATCCTCGGCCAGGCGGCCGGCGGCCAGGTGGCTTCGCAGGACGTGATCGCCCTGATCGGCTTCCAGTCCTTGAATTACATGCCCATCATCCTGATCCTGACCGGCTTCATCTCGGTCTTGCTGGTGATGACGCGCAGCTACCAGGATTCCGAGATCGTGGTCTGGTTCGCCTGCGGCCTGTCGCTGACGCGCTGGATCGCGCCGGTACTGCGCTTCGGCTGGCCCATCGTGGCCCTGGTGGCGGCGCTGTCCTTCGTGGTCACGCCCTGGGCCAATGAACAGAGCAGCGAATACCGCAGCCGCTTCGAGCAGCGCGAGGACATCGCCCGCGTCTCCCCCGGCAAGTTCCAGGAATCGGCCGCGGCCAACCGCATCTTCTTCGTCGAAGGCATTTCCGGCGACGCCTCCAAGGTGCGCAACATCTTCGTCAACACCATCAATGCCGACGGCAAGAACAGCGTGGTGGTGGCCAGGGAAGGCGAGACCGTCATCGATCCCGATGGCGAGAAGTTCGTGGTCATGAACAAGGGCCGCCGCTATGACGGTTCGCCCAGCCTGCCGGATTTCCAGATCGTCGACTTCGAACGCTATGGCCTGCTGATCGGCAACCAGTCGCAGGCAGCTGCCGGTGAGCGTTCGGCGCGGGCGCTGCAGATGGGGGAGCTGGTGGCCAAGAGCGACGGCTATGCGCGCGGCGAACTGCTGTGGCGCATCGCCTTGCCGCTGATGGCACTGGCCCTGATGCTGCTGGCCATTCCGCTGTCCTTCGTGAACCCGCGTGCCGGCCGTTCGCTGGGGCTGCTGGTGGCGTTGCTGCTGTTCGTGGTGTACAGCAATACGGTGAGCGTGTTCCAGGCCTCGGTGGCGCAACAGCGCACCAGTTTCATGATGGCCTGGTGGCCGGTGCACGTGATCGTGGCCGCCCTGATCGTGGGCATGTTCGTGCTGCGACTCAACATCAACCATCCCTATCATCCATCCCGGTTGTGGAGCCGTATGCGCCGCGCCATGACGTTCCAGCGCGAGGCCTGAGATGAGAGTCATCCAACGTTACTTCACCTCCGAGATCACGCGCTCGGTGCTGTTCGCCCTGGCGGCCTTCCTGGCGCTGTTCGCCTTCTTCGAAATGATGGGCCAGCTGGAGCAGGTCGGCCGCAATGGCTACAAGCTGCAGGAGGCGGTGTTCTACGTGCTCATGGGCTTGCCCGGCAACGTCTATGAACTGATGCCCACGGCCGTGCTGATCGGCACCATCTACACCCTGTCGCAACTGGCGGCGCGCTCCGAATTCACCATCATGCGGGTCTCCAGCATGTCCACCGGCATGGCGGCCAAGGTGCTGCTGCGCATCGGTGTCGGTTTCGCCGTGCTGACCATCGTCTTCGGTGAACTGATCGCCCCCAAGGCCAGCGAGTGGGCCGAGAAGCTCAAGCTGCAGGCCCAGGGAGCATCGCTGTCCTCGCAGTTCCGCTCGGGCATGTGGGCCAAGGACGTGATCAAGGACAAGGGCCTGGAAGGCAATGTGACCGGCAGCCGCTTCATCAACATCCAGACCGTGCAGCCGGATGGCCGCATCGAGGGCGTCAAGCTCTACGAGCTCGATACCGACTTCCACATGGCCCGCATGATCACCGCCAAGTCCGGCCTGTACGAGGGCAATCACCAGTGGGTGCTCAATGAGGTGGTGCAATCCGATTTCACCGGCGGCCAGGACCGCAAGATCACCGAGCCGGTCAAGACCGTGAAGACGGCGCAGATGAAGCTGGTCTCGGAGGTGACGCCGGAAATCCTGTCGGTACTGTTCGCCGACCCGGACCGCATGTCGGCCTATGACCTGCTGGCCTACACCAAGCACCTGGAAGCCAACAACCAGCGCACCGACCGCTATGAAATCGCCTTCTGGAAGAAGATCGTCTACCCGCTGTCCATCTTCGTGATGATGGCGCTGGCGCTGCCCTTCGCTTATCTGCATTTCCGCGCCGGTGGCGTGAGCCTGAAGATCTTTACCGGCATCATGATCGGGGTGTGCTTCCAGTTGATCAACAGCCTCTTTTCGCACCTGGGCCTGCTCAATACCTGGCCGGCCTTTGTCACGGCGGCGCTCCCCAGCCTGCTGTTCATGGCGCTGGCGATCGGCGCCCTGTGGTGGGTGGAACGCACCTGAGCTCAGTCGATCTCCGCTGATCCTGTCCCAACCTGAAGCGACGTCCTTATGCAACAAAGCCTGATCCTCTTCGCCCATGGCGCCCGCGACCCGGCCTGGGCCGCACCCTTCGAACGTCTGCGCGCGCTGACCCGCGCCGCCATGCCGGCCGTCGGCGTGGAGCTGGCCTTCCTGGAACTGATGCAGCCCGACCTGCCCAGCGTGGTGGCGCAGCAGGTGGCCGCCGGCAGCCGGCGCATCACGGTGATCCCGGTATTCCTGGGGCAGGGTGGCCATGTAAGGCGCGACCTGCCGCAATTGCTGGAGCAGTTGCGCCAGGCGCATCCGGAGGTGGAAATCCGCACCGTGCCGGCCGTGGGTGAGGATGAGGCCGTGTTGCAGGCGATTGCCGCCTATTGCATCGGGACCTTGCAGAGCTGAGCAGTTCGCGCCCCTGGCAGTACAAAAGAAGATGGCCCGTCCTGAATGAACGGGCCATCTTCTTTTGGGGCAGCTGATTTGGCGGTGGCTGGATCAGAACAGGCGCGCGCCGTTCGGCACTGCCTGGTCGGGCTTGAAGAGGACGACCTCGCCCTGGGCATCGGGGAAGCCCAGCGTCAATACTTCGGACATGAACTTGCCGATCTGGCGCGGCGGGAAATTCACCACCGCTGCCACCTGCCGGCCCACCAACTGGTCCAGCGTGTAATGCATGGTGATCTGGGCGCTGCTCTGGCGCACGCCGATGCCGGGGCCGAAGTCGATCTTCAGCTTGAAGGCCGGCTTGCGGGCTTCGGGGAAGGCCTCGGCCGAGACGATGGTGCCGATGCGGATATCGACCTTCAGGAAAGCATCGAAATCGATGGCGTCGGCGGCGGGGGCGTTGGTGTCGTGCAGGAGGTGCATGGCGTTCTCATTGGCGGTCGGCCAGGGCCGGACCGATCATCACCAGCACCGGGCCGCTACAGGCTTGCAGCCCGGCTTCCAGGCCGGCCAGCTGCAGGTGGTAGATGTGCTGGTCGGGGCGGCTGCAGTTTTCCACCACTACCACCGGGGTATCGGGCGCATGACCCAGCGCCAGCAGGCGCTGCGCGGTGGCCGTGGCTTCACGCCCGCCCATGTATTGCACCAGCGTATCGCCATTGGGCATGCGCACTTCGTCCGGTTCGTCCACGCCCGTGCTGGAGGTGAACAGCGACACGCTGCGTGCGATGCCGCGCCGGGTCAGCGGGCGCTTGGCGGCCGAGGCGGCGGCCAGGGCGGCGGTGATGCCGGGGACGATCTCGTAGGGGATATGGTGTTCTTCCAGGGCCCGCATTTCCTCGTCGGCGCGGCCGAAGAGCATGGGGTCCCCACCCTTGAGACGCACCACGCGGCAGTATTGCTGGGCGGCTTCCACCAGTTTCTGGTTGATGACCGGCTGGGCGGTGGAGCGCTGGCCGCTGCGCTTGCCCACCGACACCTGTACCGCCTGCGGACACAGGGCCAGGATTTCTTCGGTGACCAGGGCGTCGTGCAGCACGATGTCGGCCTGCGCCAGCAGGCGCGCGGCGCGCACCGTCAAGAGGTCAGCCGCGCCGGGGCCGGAGCCGATCAGCCACACCTGGCCCGGATGGTCCGGGCTGGGTGCGGGTGAGTCGGAAGAGGATGGGTTTGCTGCCTGTTCGGTGGCCATGGCCTTGCTACAAGGTACGATTGCGGATCGAAGGAAAATCAGTCGATCCGAATCATACCAGCGGCGACCGTCTGGTGGCTTACTTCGTCGATCAGGATGAAGGCGCCAGTGGCGCGGATATCCTGATAGGCATCGGCGGCGATGGGCTGCTGCACGTTGACGCTGATGCGGGCGATGTCGTTGAGCTTCAGGGTCTCGGCCGGGCGGCGTTCCTGGGTGTTGATGTCCAGCAGCGTATCGACCTTGGCCACCCGTGCCGCCACCTGCTTGGTGGTGTGCTTGAGCCAGTACTTGCGGCGCAGGTCCAGCGGTTCCTCGGAGAGCCAGCAGACGTCGGCGTTGACGGTCTTGAGAATGGTCGAGGGCTGGGCGGCGGCGGCCAGCAGGTCGCCGCGCGAGATGTCCAGGTATTCGTCCAGCAGGATGGTCACCGACTGGCCGGCCGTGGCCGACTCCAGGGAGCCATCCAGGGTCTGGATGTCCTTGACGGTCGCGCTCTGGCCGCTGGGCAGCACCACCAGCTTGTCACCCTTGGCGACCTTGCCGGCTTCGATGCGGCCCATGTAGCCACGGAAATCATTGGCTTCGTGACCGTTGTGGCGCGCCACCAGCTGCACCGGGAAGCGGAAGGCTTCTTCGTGCGCATCTTCGTAGACCGAGAGCGATTCCAGCAGGGTGATCAGGGTCGGGCCCTGGTACCAGGACAGGCGCTCGCTGGCGGTGACCACGTTGTCGCCGGCCAGGGCCGATAGCGGAATGGCATGCACATCCTTCAGGCCCAGTTGCTGGGCGAACTGCTGGTAGGCAGCGACGATGCGGTCGTAGACGGTCTGGTCGTAATCCACCAGGTCCATCTTGTTGACGGCCACGATCACGTGCTGGATCTGCAGCAGGTGGGCGATGGTGGAGTGGCGCTTGGTCTGGGTCAGCAATTCCACGCTGCCATCGTCGCCCAGCTTCACCTTGGACACGTCCACCAGGATGATGACCGCATCCGCCGTGGAGGCGCCGGTGACCATGTTACGGGTGTACTGCTCGTGGCCCGGGGTGTCGGCGATGATGAACTTGCGCTTGGGCGTGGCGAAGTAGCGGTAGGCCACGTCGATGGTGATGCCTTGCTCGCGCTCGGCTTCCAGGCCATCGGTGAGCAGCGACAGGTCCACCGTGTCACCCACGGTGCGCTTGTGCTTGGCGCGCGAGATGGCATCGAGCTGGTCGGCGAAGATGCCCTTGCTGTCGAACAGCAGGCGGCCGATCAGGGTGCTCTTGCCATCGTCCACGGAACCGGCGGTGATGAAGCGCAGCAGGCCACGTTCGTGCGCGGGCGCGGAGGCGTTGGCCAGTTGTTCTTGGGTTGCGGCGGCGTTCATCAGAAATATCCTTCCTTCTTGCGTTTTTCCATCGAGGCTTCCGACGTCTGGTCGTCCATGCGGGTGGCGCCGCGCTCGGTAATCTGGGTCACTGCAGTCTCGGCGATGATGGCTTCCACGGATGCGGCGTCAGAGGAGACCGGGCAGGTGCAGGAGATGTCGCCCACGGTACGGAAGCGCACCACCTGTTTTTCCACGGTCTCGCCTTCGCGGGCCGGGGTCAGGTCGGTCAGCGGTACCAGCAGGCCATTGCGCGGGATCACTTCACGCTCGTGGGCGAAGTAGATCGAGGGCAGGGCCAGCTTCTCGCGGGCGATGTATTGCCACACGTCCAGCTCGGTCCAGTTGGAGATGGGGAAGACGCGCATGTTCTCGCCCGGATGCACGCGGGTGTTATACAGGTCCCACAGCTCGGGGCGCTGCGCCTTGGGGTTCCATTGGCCGAATTCGTCGCGGAAGGAGAAGATGCGTTCCTTGGCGCGCGCCTTTTCCTCGTCGCGGCGCGCGCCGCCGATACAGGCGTCGAACTTGAATTCCTCGATGGTTTCCAGCAGCGTCACCGCCTGGGCCGCATTGCGCGAATCGGTCAGCGGGTTGCGCAGGCGCACGGTGCCGCGCTTGATCGAATCTTCCACCGAACGCACCACCAGGCGCTCGCCCAGTTCAGCGGCGCGGCGGTCGCGAAATTCGATGACTTCCGGGAAGTTATGACCGGTGTCGATGTGGACCAGCGGGAAGGGGAACTTGCCCGGGCGGAAGGCCTTCTCGGCGATGCGCAGCAGCACCACCGAGTCCTTGCCGCCGGAGAACAGCAGCGCCGGGTTGCTGCACTCGGCCGCGACCTCGCGCATGATGTGGATGGCTTCCGATTCCAGCCAGTCGAGGTGACGGTTGCTGGCGTTGTCCAAAAAGAGTTTGTCTACCGCAGTGTTCATGCCGGGCCTTCCGATGCTTTGCTTGTTGTGGCTTTGATTGTTTCTGTTTGTGGCGCTGCTTGAATTCTGGTTCAGCCTGCCGCGTGCGCCTTGATGCGCACCAGCTTGCCATCGACCACGTGCAGGCCGCATTCCTTGGAGTCCGGGTTCTCCCACCACCAGCGGCCGGCGCGGATGTCCTCGCCCGGCTGGATGGCGCGGGTACAGGGCTCGCAGCCGATGGACGGGTAACCCTGGTCGTGCAGCGGGTTGTAGGGCACGTCATTGGCGCGGATGTAGTCCCAGACGTCCTGTTCCGACCAGTCCGCCAGGGGATTGAATTTCTCCATGCCGTGGGCTTCGTCGCGTTCCTGCACGTGCAGTTCGGCACGCGTGACCGATTGTGCGCGGCGCTGTCCGGTCACCCAGGAGGCCTTGCCGGTCAGGGCGCGGTTCAGCGGCTCCATCTTGCGGATGTGGCAGCACTCCTTGCGCAGTTCCACGCTGTCGTAGAAGGCGTTGGCGCCGTTCTTCTGCACATAGGCCTCGACCGCCTCGGGCTGCGGACGGTAGGGCGCGACCTGGTAATCGTAGGTCTCGCGGATGCGGTCCAGCATGCCCACGGTTTCCTTGTGCAGGCGGCCGGTTTCCAGGGTGAAGATGCTGATCTTGTCCTGCAGCTTGCCGCGCAGGATCAGGTCGGTCAGCACCATGTCTTCGGCCGCCAGGCTGGAGGCCAGCGCCGCCGGAGCGTACTCGGCGGCGATGCGTTCCAGCGTGGCCTGGGTCTTGGCGATCAGTTCTTGCAAGCCTGGGTTAGCCATGGGCTGTCCTTCCTTGTCCAATAGGGCCGTTCAGTCGGCGGCTTGCGCCGCTTCGCGCTTGACGCGGCGGAACAACGGGTTCTTCTCGTCCCAGGAGGTCTGGTACTTCTCGGAGAAGTCGGTCAGGCCCTTGACGGCGTCATGGATGTTCTTGTCGGCGCGCACGGCAAAGGCATCGAAGCCCACGCGCTGCATGTAGAACAGCTGGTCGCGCAGCACGTCGCCGATGGCGCGCAGCTCGCCGGCATAGCCCAGGCGGGCGCGCAGGTTGTAGGCGATGGAATAGCCGCGGCCGTCGGCGAACTTGGGGAAGTCCACGGCGACCACCCGGAAATTCTCCAGCTGGCCCTTCAGCTCTTCGGCGCGCTCGTCGCTGGCCAGCCAGACGCCGATCTCGGGGCGCGACTTGAGTGCCTCGCCCTGTGCCTGCCAGACCTTCAGCGGCACGATCACGCGGCCTTCGGGGATGGTCACGCTCTCTGCGCTCTCGCCTTCAGCCAGGCGCAGCACGCTCCAGTCGTCACTGACGACGGTCTTGTTCTTGATGATTTCAGGCATTGGCGTCTTCTCCTGCGACATAGTCGGCCGAACGGATCGGCGTTGCGTATACGAATTCCTTGAACGGGGTCACACCGATGCGGCGCACCGTATCGATGAAGCGTTCTTCCTCATTGCGCTGCTGCACGTAGACCTGCAGCAGGCGGTCGATGACGGTGGGCATCTGGGTGGCCGAGAACGAGGGGCCGATGATCTTGCCGATCGAGGACTCGTTGCCCTGGGCACCGCCCAGCGAGACCTGGTACCACTCGGAACCGTCCTTGTCCACGCCCAGGATACCGATGTTGCCCACGTGATGGTGACCGCAGGCGTTGATGCAGCCGGAGATGTTGAGCTCGATGTCGCCGATGTCGTGCTGGAAATCGATGTTCTCGAACTTCTCGGCGATGGCCTGGGCAATCGGGATCGACTTGGCATTGGCCAGCGAGCAGAAATCGCCACCGGGGCAGCAGATGATGTCGGTCAACAGGCCAATGTTGGGCGTGGCCAGGCCGTGCGACTTGGCGGCTTTCCACAGCGCGTACAGTTCGGACTGCTTGACGTCGGCCAGCACCAGGTTCTGTTCGTGGGTCACGCGCAGTTCACCGAAGCTGTACTGGTCGGCCAGGTCGGCGGCGAAGTTCATCTGGTCGGCGGTGATGTCGCCCGGGGGCACGCCCGGCTTCTTCAGCGACAGCAGCACGGCGGCATAGCCGGGCTTCTTGTGCGCCTTGACGTTGCGCTTGATCCAGTTGGCAAAGCCACGGTCTTCTGCCTTCAGACGTTCATATTCCGCATCCACGGCAGGAAGGTTTTCGTAGGCCGGGTCGGTGAAGAACTTGGCCACGCGCTGCAGTTCTTCCTCGGTCAGGGTGGAGGGGCCGTCCTTGATGTCGGCCCATTCGGCCTCGACCTGGCGCGCAAATTCCTCGGGGCCGATGGCCTTGACCAGGATCTTGATGCGGGCCTTGTACATGTTGTCGCGGCGGCCATGCTGGTTGTAGACGCGCAGGATGGCTTCCAGGTAGGACATGGCGTGCTTCCAGGGCAGGAAGTCGCGGATGACGCTGCCCAGGATGGGGGTACGACCCATGCCGCCGCCGACCAGCACGCGGAAGCCCACTTCGCCGGCCTCGTTCCTGATCACGTGCAGGCCGATGTCATGCACGGCGGTGGCGGCACGGTCTTCGGCCGCGCCGCTGATGGCGATCTTGAACTTGCGCGGCAGGTAGGCGAACTCGGGGTGGAAGGTGCTCCACTCGCGGATCAGTTCGGCGTACGGGCGCGGGTCCACGATCTCGTCGGCGGCCACGCCGGCCAGCTCGTCCGAGGTGGTGTTGCGGATGCAGTTGCCGGAGGTCTGGATGGCGTGCATTTCCACGCTGGCCAGCTGTTCCAGGATTTCCGGGGATTCTTCCAGCTTGATCCAGTTGAACTGGATGTTCTGGCGGGTGGTGAAGTGGCCATAGCCGCGGTCGTACTTGACGGCGATCTCGGCGAACTTGCGCAGTTGGTTGGAGGCCAGCATGCCGTAGGGGATGGCGATGCGCAGCATGTAGGCATGGCGTTGCAGGTATAGGCCATTTTGCAGGCGCAGAATGCGGAATTCGTCTTCGGCCAGCTCATCCGACAGGCGCCGACGCACCTGGTCCCGGTATTGTGCGACTCGCTCTTTGACGATCAGGTGATCGTATTGGTCATAGCGGTACATCTTGTTTTCCCTGTTAACGTCTTGATGGGCGACCCGTGAAGCGAGGTGCGCCCGATTGAAAATCAGCCTACCAAATCAGCTTGACTGCAACGCTCGTCAGCGTAATGGCCAGCAGGCCACGCAAGAATTTCTCCGGCACAGCCCGCGCCGCGAGCGAGCCGATGGTGATGCCCGGTACCGACCCCAGCAGCAGGGTGGCCAGCAATTCCCAGTTGATCGACCCCAGCCACCAGTGACCCAGTGCGGCAATGGCGGTCAGCGGGACGGCATAGGCGATGTCGGTGCCGGCGATCTCGGCCGGCGTCAGGCGAGGATACAGCAAGACCAGCAAGGTCGCGCCCACCGCACCGGCGCCGATGGAGGAAATGGTCACCAGCGTGCCCAGCAGGACGCCGGCGGCAATGGTGGCATTGGCCAGGGTGGCGCCTTGCAGCTGACGTTGCGGATGGGCATTGAGCCAGGCCTGCATGCGCGAACGGAACAGCAGTGCGATCACGGTCAGGAACACCGAGATGGCGATCGAATAACGGATGGTCAGGGCGATGCCGTCGCTGACGGCGCCGAAATGCTTCAGCAGCAGCGTAGTCACCAGCGCGGCCGGCAGGGCGCCATAGGACAGGCGACGTACCACGTCCCAGCGCACCGTCCCCTTGAAACGGTGGGCCAGCGTGCCGGCGGTCTTGGTGGCCGAGGCAAAGGCCAGGTCGGTACCGACCGCCACGGAAGGGTGGATGCCGAACAGCAAGGTCAACAGGGGCGTCATGAGCGAGCCGCCGCCGACCCCGGTCAGGCCGACCAGCAGTCCTACGGCAAATCCGCTTACTACATAAGAAACAGTCATAACACCTCGCCCATTAGTCTGCGAATCGTAATAAACTTATGTTTCAAACCAAACTACATAGTATTTATTTGCTTATATACGCCTTTGGCATATGGAAATGCGGCAAATGAGGCAGGCGGACGTCGCAAATACAAACGCAAACGCACATGCGGACGCCGCGCAAGGTAGAAGCGAAGGAATTTCCACATGAATCTTCATCAGTTCCGTTTCGTACGTGAAGCGGTAAGGCAGAACTTCAACCTCACCGAGGCCGCCAAGGCGCTCTACACCTCGCAGCCAGGTGTCTCCAAGGCCATCATCGAGCTGGAAGAAGAGCTGGGTGTGGATATCTTTACCCGCCACGGCAAGCGCATCCGTGGCCTGACCGAGCCGGGCCGGGCGGTATTGCGCTCGGTGGAGCTGATCATGCAGGAGGTGGATGGCCTGAAACGCATCGGCAAGGAGTTCGCCGCGCATGACAGCGGCAGTTTTACCATCGCCACCACCCACACCCAGGCGCGTTATGCCTTGCCCAAGGTGGTGCAGGCCTTCACCCAGAAGTATCCGAAAGTGCATCTTTCATTGCTGCAGGGCAATCCCAAGCAGATCACCGAGATGGTCCGCAACGACCAGGCCGACATCGCCATTGCCACCGAAGCCCTGGCCTCGGGCGAGGGGCTGGTGTCGCTGCCCTGCTATCAATGGGAGCACGTGGTGGTAGTGCCACCCGAGCACCCGCTGCTGCAGTCCAGGAGCCTGACCCTGGAAGAGATCGCGACCAATCCGCTGATCACCTATGACTCGGCCTTCAGCGGCCGCAGCAAGATCGATCACGCCTTCTCGTTGCGCCAGTTGAAGCCCGACGTGGTGCTGGAAGCCATCGATGCCGACGTCATCAAGACCTATGTGGAACTGGGCATGGGCGTGGGCATCATCGCCGGCATCGCCTTCGATGCCGAGCGCGACCGGGGCCTGCGGGCGATTCCGGCGGGCCACCTGTTCGGTACCAATGTCTCGCGCGTGGCCTTGAAGCAGGGCGCCTACCTGCGCGGCTATGTCTATACCTTCATCGAATTGCTGGCACCGACCCTGAACCGCAAGCTGATCGCCCAGGTGATGGAGGGAGAGAAGGACATGTACGAGCTCTGAGCCCGCCAAGGGGTTGAGGACAAGACAAAACGGCCGGATCGATGACGATCCGGCCGTTTTGCCTTGTCCGTACTGCAGTGCGGCTTATGCCACGGCAGTGCGCTCCATGTCGCGGCAGCCGTCCAGCAGGAAGGACAGGCCCACCACCAGCACCAGTTCGCCCTCGGCCGAGCGGGCCGTACCGGTGATGCCGGCCGTGTGGATCGCGGTCAGCGGCTTGATCACCAGGTCGGCCGTGCCTTCCACCGATTCCACCCCCAGGATGTAGGGATGCGGTACCGCCATGACGATGCCCACGCGCTCATTGCCCGGCTCGTAGCCCAGGACCCCGGCCAGCGAATTGACCGGCAGCGGACGGCCCTGGTCGCGCAGCACCGGCGCACCGCCGACCTCGTCGAAGGTCTCCGGCAGTTCCACCACGCGTTCGACCACCGCCATCGGCAGGGCCAGTGGGGCGCCGGCGCAGCGCACCAGCATGGTCGGGATGATCGACAGTTCGATCGGCAGGCGGATCGAGAACTTGGTCCCCTTGCCGATGGTGGAGTCGATGCGGATGGTGCCGCGATGCTTTTCCACGGCGGTCTTGACCACGTCCATGCCCACGCCGCGTCCGGAGACGCTGGAGGCCACTTCCTTGGTCGAGAAACCGGGCAGGAACACCAGTTGCAGCGCCTCGTCCGAGGTCAGCGCCTGGTGTTCGGTGATCAGGCCCTTGGCCAGCGCCTTGTTGCGCAGCATGTCCGGGTCCATGCCCTTGCCGTCGTCGAACACTTCGATCATGACGCTGCTGCCGGCCTGCCAGGCGTGCAGCGAGATGGTCGCCTTGTTGGACTTGCCGGCGGCGGCGCGGTCCACTTCGATGCCGTGGTCCAGCGAGTTGCGCAGCATGTGCACCAGCGGGTCGTAGAGGCTGTCCACCACCACGCGGTCGACTTCGGTATCGGCACCGGTGATGACCAGGTCCACGTCCTTGCCCAGGTCCTTGGCCAGTTCGCGCACCAGTCGCGGGAATTTCTGGAACAGTCGGCCCACCGGCTGCATGCGGGTGGACAGGGTGGCACGTTGCAGTTCGCTGGAATAACGCGAGGCGCGGCCCAGGGTTTCGGCCAGGGTCGACATCAGCGCGGCGGCCGTGCCTTCGAACTTGAACTGTTGCAGCTTTTCCAGCAGCACGGCGGCCTGGTTGGCGGCTTGCACCGATTCGCCGGCCACTTCCAGCAGGGCGTCGAGCTTGCCGGCATCGATACGGATGCTTTCTTCCTTGGCGCCGCCGCCCGAGTCACTGGCACGACGGTTGTGCTGGGCGGGTGCTGCAGCCTTCGGTTCGCCATCGGCAGCCGGGGTGGCGGCCGGAGCTGCCGCTGCAGCCACAGGGGCTGCTGCCGGCGCGGTGTCGGTCGCAGCCTCAGCCGCAGGTGCGGCCACTGCGGCGCCTGGCACCAGGGCCCGGTACAGCGCGGGCCAGTCCAGCTCGCCATTCTTCATCACGCTGGCGCTGCCATCGACGCTGGCCGCCGGGGCGCTGGCGGCTGCCGCAGCCACCGGCGCGGCCGCAACCGGTGCCGCTGCAGCAGGGGCGGCGGCCGGAGCCGCATCACTCTTGCCTTCGATGGCCTGGGTCAGGATGTCCTTCAGTTCGGCCGGCATCGATGCCAGGCTGTCGGGCGCGGCGCCATTGGACAGTTCGTTCAACTGGTCGGCCACGAAGCCGCTGGCCTGCAGCGCTGCTTCGATCGCCAGCGGCGTCACCGGCGCCTTGCCGGTACGCAGGGCGTCGAACAGGTTTTCGGTCAGGTGGCAGGCCGACACCATGGCCGGCAGGTTCACGAACCCGGCGCCGCCCTTGATGGTGTGGAAGGCGCGGAAGACCGCATTGAGGATTTCAAGGTCATCAGGATGTCGTTCGAGCGTCAGCAGATGCTCTTCCACGTTGGTCGCCAGCTCCAACGCTTCAACGACAAAATCCTTGAGCATTTCGTCATCCATTAGAACCCCAGGCTGTCGAGTAAGTCGTCCACATCGGTCTGGCCCATGGCGGTACCCGGCGAGGCGGGGCCGTTCATCAGGGTAACCGGCTTTTCTGCCTCGATCTGGGCGCGCACTTCAGCCGGCGCATTGTCGCGCAGCAATTGCGCCAGTTCGCGTTCGGCGGTGGCAGTGATGCCCACGATCTTCTTGATCAGCTGGCCGGTGATGTCCTGGAAGTCCTGGGCCATCATGATTTCCAGCATGCGGGCCTTTTCCGCTTCGGTCGATTCGATCACCGAGGTCGAGAACTTCTGCGAGTCGCCCGCCAGTTTCTTGAATTCTTCGATGTTCAGCTGGCCGGCATAGAGCTTGGCCCAGCGGTCGTTGATGTCCTTGGCCTGCTCCTGCAGTCGGTCCTGCGCGGGCATGCCGGAGTCCAGCGCATTGAGCACCTTGTTGGCGGCCTGCTCGGTCAGGGTGGCGATGTGTTCCAGGCGGTTCTGGGCGTCGCCGATCTGCTCGGCCACGTCGGTCAGGGAGCGGTCGTAGCCCAGTTCGCGCATCGAATCATGCAGCAGACGGACGATGCCGCCCAGGCGTTCATACATGGGCTTGTCGCTCTGATCTTCCTGCGCCTGCTGGGCATCGTCGCCCGCGCCGGCTGCCCCACCAGCGGCACCGTCGGCCGCGCCAGCCTCGCCGGCGGTCATGCCCGGTAAGGTCTGTGAGGAAATTTCGTCAAACAATGCTTCCAGATCAACGTCGTCGCTCATGATTACTGATTCTCCCAACAAATGTGGTGCGCTCGGCGGCGCACTGCTATGCAAAGTTGCCCGTAGGCGGATCAAATGCGTCGTTCCGGGAGGCACAGCAACCGTCCCATCCGGGATATCCAATAGATATCGGCAGGCAAGGGCGGAGTCTGAAGGCTCGCAGACCACGACAACGATTCAGGGATGACAGGTGAGGCCAGCGGACCAGACGGTCAGCGGGTCGACGATGCCATGGCGCCGAGTATAGGGCCGGGTACAGCCATCTCATCGGCCAAACAGCGAGTGAAATCCCCCCATTTGTTTCGTTTTTTCGCCCCTTGTGGCAAGCCGGCTCGGGGCGTCTCTCCGAAATAAATTCGTAAAAAATCGAATTTTTTCGATATAAGTTCGAATTCTATCTGGCTTTTTCTTGAAAGCAATACGCATGCCGGGCTTGTGCTGATTTACATCAGGATGGCCCGTGGTCTTGCATTTGGCCGCTTTTTGCCTTGTATTTGGCGGGCGCCGGCCTGTCGCGACTTGTGATGCCCGCCCGGCACGCCTACAATGGCGCCGTTTTGGTGCCCGCCGGCGCGTTCTTGCCGGCAGTTAAACGGGAAACACGCACCAGTTCGGTTCGCAGCATGCGGGCGGGGCTGGTCAAGGTGTGCTGCCCCCGCAACGGTAACCAGGCGCCGGCGATACAGTGACACCGTGACGAGACGTCGCGTGTTGCCGGCAACACCATCCCCCATGCCACTGTGCAGGTTCCGTGTCCGGTTCAATCGGCCAGCGCTGGCCGGCTGACGTACACGGCGCTGCATGGGAAGGCCGATGGTCGTGCCTGCAGCCCGGAGACCGGCCAGAACGGGAGGAAACTGCGCGTGGCGATGCCGGTGCGGCTTCCGTTGATTCCGGCCCGCGGGGAAGCAGGCCGGACCACTTCACCGAGTCTCTTTTCCATGCATAACGTCATTTCCCCGGCCAGCCACGGCGGCCAGCGTCCCCTTTTTGCGCTCAGCCTGGGCAGCACCCTGATCCTGTCGGCCCTGGCGCAGACATCCCTGGCCGCGAGCGGCACCCCGGCCACCGACCCGGCGGCCGCACTCGCGCCGGTGGTGGTGTCGGCCTCGCGTTTTCCCAATGACCCGACCTTCCCGCCGGTGGCGGCCACCGTCATCACTGCCGAGCAGATCCGAGAAGCCGGCATCGACAATGCCAATGAAGCCATCCGCAAGCTGGGTGGGGTGTATGGCCGCCAGAGTCTGGCCGGGCCCAGGGACTTCCCGCTGGACCTGCGCGGTTTCGGCACCAATGGCGACCAGAACATGGTGGTGCTGCTGGATGGCGTGCGCATTTCCGAAAACGAACTGAGCACGCCGCTGCTGTCCTCCATCCCCATCGAAAACATCGAACGCATCGAGATCGTGCGTGGCGGCAGCAGCGTGCTGTATGGCAGCGGCGCCACCGGCGGTACCATCCAGATCATCACGCGCCGGCCGCAGGCCAACAGCGGCCACGGCACCGTGGTGGGCGAGGTCGGCAGCCAGGGGCTGCGCGGCGGACGGGCGCTGGTCTCGCGCGGCTGGGACAACTTCTCCATCGACGCCAGCTATGCCAAGTCGCGCAGCGACAACTGGCGCGACAACGCCCAGTCCAGCCAGGAAAACCTCAGCTCCACCGTGCAGTGGTTCGCCAGCGACTGGCGCTTCGGCCTGCGCGCCACCCTGTCGCGTGCCGACTTCGGCCTGCCCGGCAGCCTGACCCAGGCACAGTACGAGGCCAATGCCCGCCAGACCAGCAAGCCGCTGGATCGCGGCTCCTACGACAACGACAGCGTGACGGCCTTCCTGGAACGCCGCTTCGGCGCCTTCGATGTCGCCGCCGAGCTGGCCCACCGCGAAAAGATTTCCCGCTCCAGCTATGTCAGCAGCGCCTCGAGCGCCCAGGTCAATATCCGTGGCACACAATTTTCGCCGCGCCTGCGTCATGTGATCGACCAGGGGGCGTGGAAGAACGAAGCCATCGCCGGCATCGACCTGAGCGAATGGACGGCCTATAACAACGCCAGCTATGGCAACAGCGACGCCGCCCAGCGCTCCAAGGCGCTCTACCTGCGCGACGAAATCGAATTCGCCCGCAATGCCCGCCTGGCCGCAGGTGTACGGCGCGAAGTGTTCAACCAGCAGAGCGACTCCGGCTTGTACGACCGCAACAGCGCCGTCAATGCCTGGGACCTGCAGGCCAGCTATGCGCCGCTGCCGCTGCTGCGCGCCTTTGCCAAGACCGGCCAGAGCTATCGCCTGGCCACGCCGGACGAAAACGGCTACACCGCGCTGCCCACCGGTGCCGTGCTCAAGCCCCAGGTGTCGCACGACCTGGAGCTGGGGGCCACCCTGGGCAAGACCGGGCAGCAACTGACGCTGCGCTGGTTCCGCCACCGTCTGCGTGACGAGCTCTATTACGATCCCACCGCCAATGGCGGCTTCGGTGCCAACAGCAACCTGGCGCCGACCCGCCATCAGGGCGTGGAAGTGGAGGGGCGGCTGCAACTGACCGAAACCCTGGGCGTGAACGCCACTTACCAGCACATCGACGCCCGCTTCGAGGAGGGGGCCAACAGCGGCAAGCAACTGGCGCTGGTGCCGGCCAATACCTTCACCACCCGGCTCAACTGGAAGTCCGGCCAGCACAGCGCCGATGTCGGTGCGCGCTGGGTGGACCGCCAGCGCATGGGCAACGATTTCGCCAACACCTGCGCCAAGATGCCTTCCTTCACCACCTTCGACGCCCGCTACGCCCTGCGCGTGAGCGCCTGGGAATTTGCCCTGACCGGAACCAACCTGGCCGACCGCAAGTATTACTCCCAGGCCTATGACTGCAGTGGCGGTTCGGTCTCGGGCATCTACCCGGAAGACGGCCGGGCGGTAAAATTCACGGCCCGCTATGACTTCTGATGCGGACTGCATGAATTTTCCTTCCTGATCCTAGCCGCCGATGCGACGTTTCCTCCCCGTGCTGTGCACCTTGCTGCTGCTGTCCCTGCTTTCGCTGACGGCAGCGGCCTTGTGCGGCAGCACGGGTTGCCTGCGTCCCTCGGCCTCGGCCGATACGGTCTCGCTGCTGCTGTCCCTGCGCGTGCCGCGCGCGCTCACGGCCTTTGCGGTGGGCGCGGCACTGGCCTTGTCGGGCGCATTGATGCAGGTGCTGTTGCGCAATCCTCTGGCTGACCCTTATGTATTGGGCCTCTCCGGTGGTTCGGCGGCGGGTGCTCTGCTGGCCATGTTGGCGGCGCTGCATCTGGGCTGGCCGGTACAGTTGGCGACCGCCCCGGGGGCGCTGCTGGGCGCGGCCGTGGCCATGCTGCTGTTGTTCGGCCTGGTGCGCCAGTCGCTGCGGCATCTGGCCATTTCGCCGCTGCTGTCCAGCCAGCGCCTATTGCTGACCGGCGTGATGCTGGCGGCTGGCTTCGGTGCGCTGATTTCCCTGGCCTTGTCGGTGGCCCCTGACGCGCAATTGCGAGGCATGGTGTTCTGGCTGATCGGCGATCTTGACGATGCCCGCTTGCTGCCGGTGACGGCAGCGGTATTGATACTGGCCTTGCTGTGGGCCTTGCGCTATGCACCGGCGTTGAACCTGCTGGCGCGAGGCGATGCCTTTGCCCAGTTGCTGGGCGTACCGGTGCTGCGGTTGCGGGTGATGGTGCTGTGCACGGCAGCGGCCTGTACCGCCATGGCGGTGGCCATGGCCGGCACCATCGGGTTTGTCGGACTGGTGGTGCCGCATGGCCTGCGCCTGTTGATCGGCAACGACCAGCGACTGCTGTTGCCCGGTGCCATGCTGGGCGGCGGCGCGGCGCTGACCCTGGCCGACCTGCTGGCGCGCACCGTGGTCGCCCCGGTGCAGTTGCCGGTGGGCGTGATCACGGCGCTGATCGGGGTACCTTGCTTCCTGTGGTTGCAGGCGCGGGGGCGTTCATGAGCGCGCCAGCTTCTTTCATACTGCAGGCGCAGCAGGTGTCGCTGCAGGTGGGCTCCCGTATCCTGCTGGAAGGTTTGGACTGGCAGGTGCGACCCGGGGAATTCTGGTGCGTGCTGGGCCGCAACGGCATCGGCAAGAGCACATTGCTGCACGCCGCCGCCGGCTTGCAGCCGACCCATGCCGGGCAGTGGCAACTGCTGGGGCAGCCCCTGCAAGGCCTGTCGCCGGCGGAGATGGCGCGCCATCGCGGCCTGCTGCTGCAACAGCAGCACGACGCCTTTTCCATGCCGGTGATCGAGGCGGTGCTGGCCGGACGTTTCGTGCATCACGGCGGCTGGCAGCCCAGCACGCAGGATGAGGCCCTGGCGCTGGAGGCGCTGGAGCGCGTGGGTCTGTCGTCGCTGGCTGCGGCGGACCTGCTGACGCTCTCCGGTGGCGAGCGCCAGCGCGTCGGACTGGCGACCTTGCTGGCGCAGGACACCGACCTGTATCTGCTGGATGAGCCGACCTCGCACCAGGACGTCGCCGCGCAACTGCAGCTCATGACCCTGCTGCGCACCCTCGCCGCAGGGGGCAAGGGCGTGGTGGCAAGCTGCCACGATATCAACCTTGCCAGCCGTTTTGCTACCCATGTGCTATTGCTGGCCGAGGGGCAGCGCTGGGCGGGGCCTGCACAAGAGATATGCCGGCCTGCAGCGCTGGAGGCAGCCTTTGGTTGCCGCTTCGTGCAGGTTGCGACAGACGGGATGCTGCAGTTCCTGCCCTTGCCAACCGCCTGAAAACCACGTGGCTTGCGCGCTACATCCACGTCACAACATTCACTTCAATCTCAAGATCTAACGATTGTGATGTCGTGAAACTGCGAGATTTTGGTCGCCATTTTTCTTCGCGCTTTTCCCTGCATTGCCCCACTTCTATCATCGCTGCCCGCTATCCGGTCCACCTACTTCGTGTTTCCGGTAGCCGCGCCCGGCCAGTCCATCCAGTCTGCCCGGAAGTTTCTTTCACATCATGACAAGAGGAACAGATGAAGAAAATGCACCTAATGGCCGCCGGCTTGCTGTCGGTCGCCTGTGCCACCGTGGCGGCACAGGCCGTGAAGTCCGGGCCAGGCTTTTATGTCGGTCTAGAAGGCGGCGCAGCGCACTACGATATTGATGTCGAGCATTCGCCAGGCACCATCGAGAAAAACGATGCTGGCATGATTCGTTTTGGGGGCGGGTATCAGTTCACGCCCAATTTCTCTGTCGAGATGGGCTACTTCCGCATCGGCGCAACCAGTTTGGAAAAGACGGACCGCTTCTCGCGAGACAGTGCCAAGGGACGCGTGAGCGGCTTCGATCTGACGGCCGCCTACAAATTCTCCAACGTCCTGCCGGGCGTCTATTTCAAAGGGGGGATCACCCAGGCCAAGTTCACCGAAGATGTTCGCTATGAGTATAGTGGTTTTGGATTTTCCGGCAGCGTCAGCGAGCGGGCGTCCAAGTCGGGGACCGGTTACCTGCTGGGTCTGGGCTATGAACACGATCTCAGCGAGATCGTCAGCATCAACGCTGGCTACACCCGTTATGAAGGTCTGGCCGGCCACTCCAATGCCGACGTGAACTTTTTCGCAGCCGGCCTGAAATACCGCTTCTGAAGATCACTCCCTGATCCTCGACATCCCTCCTGGCGAGGGATGTTTTTTATGGTGCAGGCGTCATCCGGCGCGCCTGCTCCAGCTTCCCGCAGACCTCTTCGGCGGCCTCCAGCACTCTCGGCCCGGCCCGGTTCATCCAGTCCGCATTGATCGTGTAAAGCTGTCCGTCGCGCACTGCGCGCAGGCGCGGGAACTGCTTCCAGCGTTCCAGCGGTTGGTCGCGAGCGTCACCGGGGGTGAGGATGACCTGGGGATCGGCTGCCAGCACGGCTTCCACGCTGATGGTGGGCGCCAGTTGCGGCAGGTCGGCGAAGAGATTGCGGCCACCGCACAGGCGCAGCACTGCCGAGGCCATGTGCTGGCCGTTGAGCGTCATCAACGGCTGGCTCCAGATCTGGTAGAACACGCTCACCGGCGCACGGCCCTGGTAGTGCGTGGCCAGTTGTTGCCAGCGGATGCGGAAGGCAGACCCAGCGGCTTGTGCGGTGGTATCGCTGCCCGCCAGGTGACCCAGCTTTTCCAGAGAGCTTGCCACCATGCCGAAGTCGGCCGGCTGGCTCTCATAGACGGGGATGCCGAAGCTGCGCAGGCGCGCAATCTGGAGCGGCTTGTTGCCGCTGTGCCAGGCCACGATCAGGTCCGGTTTCAGGCTGAGGATGCGCTCCATGTCGAGCGCGTTGTAGCCGCCCAGGGTGGGCAGGCTGGTCGCTGGCGGGGGGTAGTCGCTATGGTTGCTCACGCCAACCAGTCTGGCGCCGGCACCGGCCGCGTAAAGCAGTTCGGTCACGTGCGGTGCCAGGCTGACGATGCGCTGCGCCGGTTGCGCCAGGGTCACGCTCTGGCCCAGGTCGTCCTGCACGGTAATCGCCGCATGGGCGGCAGCGCTGCTGAGCAGGGCCAGGACGGCCAGTCCGAATGGCGCGGCCGTCCGCATGCGTCAGACTTCGAGGTTGTCGATCAGACGGGTCGCGCCCAGCTTGGCGGCCGACAACACCACCAGCGGCGTACCCTGTTCCATGTCGGCAGCGGTCGGCGGTTGCAGGTCGATGCGCTTGCGCACGGCCACGTAGTCAGGCTGCCAGCCGCGACCGGCCAGGCGTTCCATGGCCAGTTGCTCCACCAGCGCCACATTGTGCTGACCACCGCGCACTTCATTGGCGACGTCGTTCAAGACCTTGTAGAGCAGGGGCGCCTCGGCGCGTTCGGCCGGCGACAGGTAGCCATTGCGCGACGACAGCGCCAGGCCGTCCTCGGCACGATAGGTCTCGGCGCCGACGATCTCGGTGGGCAGGGCGAACTGGCGCGCCATGTTGCGCACGATCATCAGCTGCTGGTAATCCTTCTTGCCGAACACCGCCACGCGTGGCTGCACACAGGAGAACAGCTTCATCACCACGGTCGATACGCCGGTGAAGAAACCCGGGCGGAATTCGCCCTCCAGGATGTTGCCCAGGTCGTCGGGCGGCTGCACGCGGTATTCCTGTGGCTCCGGATACATGTCCTTTTCGGTCGGCGCGAAGAGCACGTAGACGCCTTCCTTCTCCAGCTTCTCGACGTCGGCCTGGAAGGTGCGCGGATACTTGTCGAAGTCCTCGTTGGGGCCGAACTGCAGGCGATTGACGAAGATCGATGCCACCACCGGGTCGCCGTGGGTGCGCGCCAGGCGCATCAGCGAGAGGTGGCCTTCGTGCAGGTTGCCCATGGTCGCCACGAAGGCGGTGCGCAACTGGCCGCGCAGGTGGTCACGGAGTTCTTCGATGGAGGAAATGATTTTCATGCGGAGTCTCTGGTTGCGGGTCGGACGGCGCGGCTGCCATGTGCGCGCTGCCCGGGGATGTCAGTGATCCTCGCCAGCCTAGCTGGGCGAGTACGACAGTCTGACATAGATGGGGGCGAAGGCTTCGGCCTGGGTGATTTCGATCAGCGTCTCCTTGGCCAGCTCGAGCAGGGCGATGAAGTTGACCACCACCACCGGCACGCCGCGCGAAGGATCGAACAGGTCCGAGAACTCGACGAAGCGCGCCGTCTGCAGGCGGCGCAGGATGCCGGTCATGTGCTCGCGCACCGACAGTTCCTCGCGGCTGATGTGGTGGTGCTGGGTCAGCTTGGCGCGCTTGAGGATGTCGGCCCAGACGGCCTTGAGGTCGTCCATGTTGACCTCGGGCCAGCGGGTGACCACGGTCTGCTCGATATGCACCTGGGTGCGTACGTAATCGCGGCCGACCTGCGGTAGCTGGTCCAGTTCCTGGGCGGCCAGCTTGATCTGCTCGTACTCCAGCAGGCGGCGCACCAGCTCGGCGCGCGGGTCTTCGGGTTCCGCGCCGGGCTCGGCCTTCTTGGCCGGCAGCAGCATGCGCGACTTGATTTCGATCAGCATGGCCGCCATCAGCAGGTATTCGGCGGCCAGTTCCAGGTTCTGCTTGCGGATCTGTTCGACGTATTCCAGGTACTGGGCGGTGACCTGCGCCAGCGGAATGTCGAGGATGTTGAAATTCTGCTTGCGGATCAGGTACAGCAGCAGGTCCAGCGGCCCCTGGAAGGCTTCCAGGAACACCTCCAGCGCATCCGGCGGGATGTAGAGGTCATTGGGCAACTGGAACAGCGGTTCGCCATACAGACGTGCCAATGCCACGCCGTCGATCACATCGGGCGTGCTGTCCTGTTGTCCTGCGGGGGTGATGTCGATGGCGTCGGCGCTGGGTTCCGCGCCGGCCTGGCCGGCGGATTCGGCGCCACCTGCTTGAGCCGTCATGCGAAAAGCTTAGTGGCTCTGATAGACGTAGGGCTGTTGCGCCACGCGCGAGGCCTTCTCACGGGCGGACTTGTCCAGGTCCAGCGGTTCCTTGTCCCACAGCAGGGCGCGGCCGTCGCGCTGCGATTCTTCCAGCTTCGGGTTCTTCGTCTTCAGCTCGTCGATGAACTGGGTGATCTCAGATACGTAGGTGGTCTTTTTTCCGAAGAGCATGATATTTTCAGGCCAAATGTTACACAGAGGCCGTATTTTACCTTGTCTTCATCAGGGATAATCAAATACCTATGCGTGAACCCTTATTCATACGCCTGCGTCGCCATGCCGGCAAATTCGGCGCTTTTCTTGTTGCTTTGGCAATGTTTGGCTGCGACCGCAACGGCAATCCCATCCAGGAGTTCGGTTTGGACAAGCTGCAGAAGGGCATTTCCAGCGAGGCCGACGTGCGCGGCGTCATGGGCCAGCCCGATACCATCTGGGACGACGGCAACGGCGCCCGCACGCTGGAATATCCCAAGGGGCCGGAAGGCATCCGCACCTGGATGTTCGCCATCGGCGCCTCCGGCACCCTGGTCGATTACACCCAGGTCTTGACCCAGGAACATTTCGACACCATCCGCCCGGGCATGAGCGCCGAGCAGATCCGCCGCCAGTTCGGCCGACCGCGCAGCGTGGTGCAGTTTGCCCGCAAGAATGAGGAAGTGTGGGACTGGAAATACCACTACGTCCATGAGGATCGCCTCTTCAACGTCCATTTCGACATGACCACCCGGAAGGTGGTGCGGATGTCGATTTCGGAGATATCAGGCCATTGACCGGTAAGCCGTCCTCGTTGTCTCTCTTCACGGGCCTCCGGCGTGGTCCTCAAAGGACGTCATTGGCCTGATGCCACTGCACGTCCAGCCGTCAACAGAGGAATTCCGGAAAGGCCGACTCTCGCATTTCTTCGGATATTCCTGTTTCCCTTCGGCTTGATATCTCAGTGGGCGCTTACCCCACGCTATAGTCGCGCGCTATCCAGTCATTATCCTTAACAGAATTGCGCCCGATGCGCGCGTGAGGAGTGCCCATGTCATCACCAATTTGTCGAACGACCGCCCGATTGTCGAGTTTGGTGCTGGCCGGTTGTCTTGCCACTGCCTGCTCGACGACAGATATAGACCTCCACAAACTCGGCTCGGGCTTTTCCGGATTCGCACAATACGGTGCTCGCGAACGCTGCGACGGCAAAATCGGCTATGGAGACTACCGCGACTGTACCCGCGGTATCGACACACAGTACGACGCCTGGCGCTCGCAACAAAAGGCCCCCGGGGACGTCGAGTGGTTCGGGAAGCCGCCGCGACGCCCCTGATCCCACCTGCTGTCGTCAGCGTATCCCCGCCCGCATGAACGACTGCACGAACTGCCGCTGGAACAGCAGGAAGGCCAGCAGCAGCGGTGCCGAGGTCATCAGCGTGGCGGCGGTGATGATGGACCAGTCCATCCCCTGGTCCGTAGACGAAAACACCTGCAGGCCCACCGTCAGCGGCCGCGACTGCACCGAGTTGGTCACGATCAGCGGCCACAGGAAGTTGTTCCAGTGGGTGCTCACCGATACCAGCCCGAAGGCGATGTAGATCGGCCGCGCCAGCGGTACGTAGACCTGCATCAGGATCTGCCAGGCCGAGGCGCCTTCCACGGTGGCCGCTTCATCCAGTTCGCGGGGCACCGTCTTGAAGGTCTGGCGCAGCAGGAAGATGCCGAAGGCCGAAGCGAAGTAGGGCAGGCCGATGGAGAGGATGGTGTCGCGCAGGCCCAGCAGGTTCATGGTCTGGTAGTTCTCCACGATGAGGATGTCGGGCATCACCATCAATTGCAGCAATACCAGCATGAACATCACATTACTGCCACGGAAAGTGAAGCGCGCGAAGGCATAGGCGGCCAGCGTGGCCAGTACCACCTGGGCTGCCAGGATCATCGTCACCAGCAGGAAGGTATTGAGGAAATAGCGCAGGAACGGCGCCGATTGCCAGGCATTGACGAAGTTCTGCAAGGTCAGCGGCGCGTCCGGCACGAAGCGGGTGGCGTAGGCAGCCGGGTGGAAGGCGGTCCACAGCGCATACAGCAGCGGCAACAGCCACAGCAGCGCCAGCACCCAGGCGGACAGGGTTTCCAGCATGCGGCGGTGCTGGCCGAAGGGGGAGCCGGGTGCGTTCATTGGTAGTGGGTCCTGCGGTCGAGAATGCGGAATTTCACCAGCGCGATGAGGCCCAGCAAGGCCAGCAACACCACCGTCAGGGCCGCCGCGTAGGAAGAGTCCCAAAAGGCGAAGCCGACTTCATAGATGTAGTACAGCAGCAGCGAACTGGCGTTGTCGGGGCCGCCCCGGGTCATGACCACGATGTGATCCACCAGGCGGAAGGCATTGATCAGCGCGTTGATCAGCACGAACAGGGTGGTCGGCATCAGCAGCGGGAATTGCACGCGCCAGAAGTATTGCCAGCGCGATGCCCCCTCCAGCGCGGCCGCCTCGGCCAGCACCGGCGAAATCTGTTGCAGCGCGGCCAGGTAGAAGATCATGAAAAAGCCGGCTTCCTTCCAGATCGCCACCACCATCAGCGCACCCAGTACGCTATGCGGATTGCCCAGCCAGTTGTGCGAGGGCAGGCCGAGCGCGCCGGTGATCTGCTCCAGCAGGCCGTACTGCGGCGTGTAGAAGAACAGCCAGATATTGGCCACGGCGATCATCGGCAACACCGTGGGGGTGAAATAGGCCAGGCGCAGCACGCCGCGCCCGACCAGTTTCTCGTTGACCCACAGCGCCATCAGGATGGCCAGGGCGATCGCCACCGGGATGGTGCCCAGGGCGAACCAGAGGTTGTTGCACAAGGCCTGCCAGAACACCGGGTCCTCGACCATGAGCCGGTAGTTGTCCAGGCCGACGAAGACCGACGGCCTTGCTCCCTTGGGCGTGGAAAAGAAGCTGTGCCAGAGGGTCGCCAGCGCCGGATAGTGCGTGAAGGCGATCAGCAGCACCATCGCCGGCGACAGCAGCAGCCAGGGCAGCACGGAGGAGGGCAGGCGTTTCATCGGCAGGCCTTGTGCAGGCGGCGCTTAGCGACCGTAGGCGCGCAGGATGCGCTCGGCTTCGCGCTGGGCGTCCTTCAGGGCGGCGTCCGGGGTCTTGGTGCCGGACAGTGCGGCCTGCAGGTTGTCGTTCAGGGCCTTGGTCACGCGCTGGTTGTCGTGGGTGGAGAGTTCGGCCACGCCATATTTCATCTGCTCGCGGGCGACATCGGCGGCCGGGACGTCCTGCAGGTATTTCTTCATTTCCGGTGTATCCCAGGCGTCCTGGCGCGGTGCCACGTAGCCGGTGGCGATCGACCACTGGGCTGCGCGCGCCGGTTCGGTGGCGAAGCGGATGAACTTCATCGCCGCCTGCTGCTCGGCCGGGGAGGTCTTGTTGAAGACATAGAAGTTGCCGCCACCGGTGGGGCTGCCCGGATGCTTGATGCCCGGCAGCATCGCCACGCCGAAGGGGAAGCTGGCGTTGGTGCGGATATTGGTCAGGTTGCCGGTGGTGGTCCAGACCATGGCGGCCTTCTGTTCCAGGAAGTCCTTGGGCGTGGTGCCCCATTCGATGGCACCGGCCGGCATCACCTTGTCGCGGGCGGCCAGATCGACCCAGTGCTGCAGGGCCTGCACCGCGCCGGGCTTGTCGAAATAGGTCTTGGTGCCGGCACTGTTCATGAGAAGGGTGTCGTTGGAGGCCGTCATGGCCTGGAACATCCAGTAGCCGAAACCGGTGGAAGGAATCTTCACGCCCCACTGGCTGACGTTGCCGGCGGCGTCGCGCTTGGTCAGCTTCTTGGCCGCGTCCACCATCTCATTCCAGGTGGCGGGTGCCTTCTCGGGGTTCAGGCCGGCTTCCTTGAACAGGGTCTTGTTGTAGTACATCACGATGGTCGAGCGCTGGAAGGGAATGCCCCAGGTCTTGCCTTCGGTCTGGCTGTTTTCCATGAAGCCCTTGTAGAAGCCGTCGATCCACTTCTTGTCTTCGGCGCTGTTGGCCAGGCTGTCGATGGGAACGATGGCGTTTTCGTCGATCAGGGTGAAGAGGTCGGTGGAGAGCAGCACGGCCAGGGTCGGCGGGGTGCCGCCCTTGAAGGCGGTCAGCGCCTTGACGATGCTTTCCTGGTAGGTGCCGGCATAGATGGCCTTGACCTTGATGTCGGGGGTGGCCTTTTCGAAGTCGGCCACCATGCTGTCGATGGTCTTGGTCACCGCGCCGCCGACGGCGACCGGGTAATAGAAACTGATCTCGACCGGGTTGGCGGCCAGCACCGGCGCGCTGAAAGCGGCGCTGACGGCCAATGCGGCCAGGGACTTGAGGAAGGTTCTACGCATGATGCATCTCCATGAGGTGGAAGGTTGGCTTGCTGCGGAAATCGGTCGTTGGTTCAGGGGCGGCGTCGGCCGCTGTCGCCTTCGAAGAAGGTCTGGTCACGTTCATCCCAGGCCAGGTGCACGGTCTCGCCGATGGCCAGCCGGTGCTGACCGGGAGCGCGCACCAGCAGGGCGGCCGCGCCGATGCGTGCCCCCACGATGGTGTCGGCACCGAAATACTCGACCGTCTCCACCTGTGCCGGCACGCCCTGGTCGGCCAGGCGGATGTGCTCGGGACGCAGACCCAGCTGCAGCGGCAACTGGCCGGCGGCGGGGATGAGCACCGTGCTGCCGCTGATGGCCATGCCCTGGGGATGCGGCGCCAGCGCCAGCAGATTCATCGGCGGCGTGCCGATGAAGCGGGCGGCGAAGGCGGTCGCGGGCTGGGCATACAGCTCGGCCGGGGGCGCGTCCTGTTCGATGTGGCCTTCGCGCAGCAGGATCACCTGGTCGGCCATGCTCATGGCTTCGGTCTGGTCGTGGGTGACGTAGATCATGGTCATCTGCAGTTGCTGTTGCAGGGCGCGGATTTCGCGCCGCATTTCCTGGCGCAACTGGGCATCGAGGTTGGAGAGCGGCTCGTCCATCAGGCAGACCGGGGCATCGGCGATGATGGCCCGCCCCAGTGCCACCCGCTGTTGCTGGCCGCCGGACAGTTGCGCCGGGCGGCGTTCCAGCAGGTGGCTCAGGCCGAGCAGGTCGGCCACGCGCTGCAGGCGCGCCGCATGGCTGCTGCGCGGCTCCTTGCGCACGCGCACGCCGAACAGGATGTTGTCGCGCACCGTCAGGTGCGGGAACAGCGCATAGGACTGGAACACCATGGAAATCTTGCGCTGCGCCGGTGCCAGTTGCGTCACATCCTGGCCGTCGATATGAATGCTGCCGCTACTGGGTTTGTCCAGCCCGGCGATCAGGCGCAGGGTGGTGGACTTGCCGCAACCCGATGGCCCCAGCAGGACCGTGAAGTCGCCCGACTTCACCTCGAAATCGATGTCCTTGACTGCCTGGGCCTGGCCCCAGTGTTTGCCGACGCCGCGCAGGGAAATCGCTGCCATGTGCTGTTCCTGGTGATGGACTGAGGATGCGGGCCGGGCGATCAGGCCGCCGCGCCGCTGCGGATCTGCTCGACCAGCAGGCGTGCGCTGGTTTCGTCGATGATCAGCTCGTTGATGAAGCCGCCCCGCAGCGCCGCCTTCAGGCCGGGCAGCTTGCCGGTGCCGGAGACCACACACAGCGCGTGGGCGGCGCGGGCGAAGCAGTCCATGTCCGGCCCGCTGTTGCGGCCATTGAAGGCGACGTCGCGCCAGCTACCGTCGGCGCGGAAGAAGACCGTGGCGATGTCACCCACCAGGCCGTCTTCACGCAGGATGCGGCGCTCGTCCGCGCCCAGGTAGCCGGCGGTGTGGATGTAGCTGCCGGTGGCTTCGGCACCGATGGAAAAGAGCAGGATGGAGGCGCGTTCCTGCAGGTCGCGGATGGCCTTGATGCTCTTTTCGCGCCACAGTGCGCTGCGCGTCTCGGGATAGTCGAAGAAGGCCGGTACCGGCAGGTGATGGGCGCGCGCGCCGTAGTTCTGGGCAAAGCGGGAGACGATGGATTCGCTGAAGCTGTTGATGAAGCTGGCGCCGCTGCCGGAGCCATTGAGCGCCACCACGTCCACATCATGCACATGGCGCGGCAGCAACTGGTCGGCGATCTGCGCCACCGTGGTGCCCCAGGCCAGGCCGATGACGGTGCCCGGCGTCACCAGCGAATTGACATAGGCGGCGGCATGGCAGGTCACGCGCTGCAGGGTCTCCTTCTCGGTGGCGGCGGCGGCCACCGGTACCACCTGGATGGAGCGCAGGCGGTAGTGGTGGGCGAGGGCCGCTTCCAGGCTGCCCGAGACCTGCTGCGGGTCGTGTACGCGGATTTCCACCAGGCCCCGGTCCAGCGCATAGGACAACAACCGGGAGACGGTCGCGCGCGAGGTGCCGATCTCGTCGGCAATGGCCGCCGTGGTCATGTTCTGGAAGTAGTAGAGGCGCGCCACGCGCACCGCCATGTAGGCGGTTTCCTGTCGATCCGCTTGGGCCATTGTTCTTTTCTGGAGAGCGAAAATGCGAAAAAGTGAAGAAACGGACCATGCGCCCGACCCGCCCCCGGCAGGCCAGGCGGGACGGCCGCCTGACAACGTTTTCACGATGGTAGCGAGCGATTGTTACGGCTTGATGAACATCTGTTCCGGGCTGGGTTTGGCGGCGCGGAAGCAGGGGAAGGGAGGAAGGGGAGGTCGGGCAAAAGAAAAGCGACGCACCAGGGCGTCGCTTGTTCGGGAGGAGAGGGCGGGAGTGCTTCGGTGAGGCCCTAGTGCCGCATCACCCGGCGCATCACGATCGGCGCTGCCTCGTGCGGATTGGCCCGGGTGTACTCCAGTTCCGGTGCGATCTCGAAACCGAAGGCCGCATACAGGTCCACCAGTTGTGCCTGGTCGGTGCGCACCGCCAGGCGCAGCTCGCGCACGTCGGCCGACTGGGCGCGGTGGATCAGGGCTTCCATCAGATGCTGTGACAGGCGCTCGCCGCGGAAGGCCGGGGCGATGCCCATGCGGCGGATTTCCCAGACGTCGCTCTCGGTATCGAGCGGCAGCCAGCGCACCGAACCGGCCGGCGTTTCGCCGCGCAGCAGGATGAAGGCGCCGCCGTGCTGCAGGTCTTCCACCACATGGTCGGCCGCCTCGCGGTGGCCGGAGGAAGTGGGCGCCACCTTGTTGGCCCAGCTATGCCGGGTCAGGTCGGCGATCAGGGTGGCGTCTTCCGATGTGGCTTCACGTATCAGGAAATCCATAGGGTGTCTCCTCCAGTGCAGGCGATCCGGTGCGATTGATGCTCAGCGCACCCGCATGCCCGGTTCGGCGCCCGGCCACGGGTTGAGCACATAGATGCCCGGCTTGGCCTTTTCATCCTTGGCCGAGGCCGCCAGCACCATGCCTTCGGAGATGCCGAACTTCATCTTGCGCGGCGCCAGGTTGGCCACCATCACGGTCAGCTTGCCGACCAGTTCTTCCGGCTTGTAGGCCGAGGCGATGCCCGAGAAGACATTGCGGGTGCGGCCTTCGCCGGCATCCAGGGTCAGGCGCAGCAGCTTGGTGGAGCCTTCCACGGCTTCGCAGTTGACGATCCTGGCGATGCGCAGATCGATCTTGGCGAAGTCGTCGATGGAGATTTCCGGGGCCAGTTCTTCGATGGCGCTCTCTTCGACTGCAGGCGCTGCCGCAGGGGCTTCCGGCGCCTCGAACAGGGCATCCAGCATCTTGGGATCGACGCGCTGCATCAGGTGCGAGTAGGCATTGATGACGTGGCCATCGGCCAGCGGCGTGGTCACGTCGCTCCATTGGAAGGGCTGTACCTTGAAGAAGGCTTCCACCTGGGCGGCCAGTTGCGGCAGTACCGGCTTGAGGTAGATGGTCAGGATGCGGAAGGCTTCCAGCAGGCGGCTGCAGACTTCGTGCAGTTGCGCGTCCTTGCTGCTGTCCTTGGCCAGTTCCCAGGGCTTGTTGGCGTCCACATAGGCGTTGATGGCGTCGGCCTGTTCCATCACCAGGCGCAGGGCCTTGCCGTATTCGCGCTGCTCGTAGAGGCCACGGATTTCATCGGCCACGCCGCGCAGCTTGCCCAGGAAGGCGTCGTCGGCGGTCGCCCATTGCGTGGAGACGCGACCTTCGAAGCGCTTGGCGATGAAGCCTGCAGCACGGCTGGCGATGTTGACGTACTTGCCGATCAGGTCGGCATTGACGCGGGCGACGAAGTCATCCGGGTTGAAATCCACGTCCTCGACCTTGGCGTTCAGCTTGGCGGCGATGTAGTAGCGCAGCCATTCCGGGTTCATGCCGATGTCCAGGTAGCGCAGCGGCGAGATGCCGGTGCCGCGCGACTTCGACATCTTCTCGCCGCTGACCGTGATGAAGCCGTGCGCGAAGACGTTGTTGGGCGTCTTGCGGCCGGCGAACTTCAGCATGGCGGGCCAGAACAGGGTGTGGAAGTAGGTGATGTCCTTGCCGATGAAGTGGTATTGCTCGGTCTTGTCATCGGCCATGAAGGCGTCGAAATCACGGCCGGTCTTGACGAAGTAGTTCTTCAGCGAGGCCAGGTAGCCGATGGGCGCATCCAGCCAGACGTAGAAATACTTGCCCGGTGCATCGGGAATCTCGATGCCGAAGTAGGGCGCGTCACGGCTGATGTCCCAGTCGCCCAGGCCGCCTTCGCCGTCCAGCCACTCGCGGGCCTTGTTGGCCACTTCCGGTTGCAGGCGGTTGCTGTCGAGCGCCCATTCGCGCAGGAATTCTACGCATTTCGGGTCGGACAGCTTGAAGAAGAAGTGTTCCGAGGACTTCATCACCGGCGTGGCGCCGGACAGCGTCGAGTACGGGTTCTTCAGGTCGGTCGGCGCATAGACGGCGCTGCAGTTCTCGCAGGAGTCGCCGTACTGGTCCTTGGTACCGCACTTGGGGCATTCGCCCTTGATGTAGCGGTCCGGCAGGAACATGTTCTTGACCGGGTCGTAGAACTGGTCGATGGTCTTGGTCGAGATCAGCTTGGCTTCGTCGCGCAGGGCGCGGTAGATCTCCTGCGACAGTTCGTGGTTCTCCGGGCTGTCGGTGGAGCTCCAGTTGTCGAAGGCGATGTGGAAGCCATCCAGGTACTGCTTGCGACCGGCGGCGATGTTGGCCACGAACTGCTGCGGCGTGATGCCGGCCTTCTCGGCGGCGATCATGATGGGCGCGCCGTGGGCATCGTCGGCGCCGACGAAGTGCACCTCATTGCCCTGCATTCGCTGGAACCGGACCCAGATATCGGCCTGGATGTATTCCATGATGTGGCCGATGTGGAAAGCGCCGTTGGCGTAGGGGAGTGCGGTCGTGACGAAGAGTTGGCGAGGTGCTGAAGTGCTCATTGGCGATACGGACGATGCAAGAGGGTTGATTGAGGCAGCCGGAAACTGCCATGAAAGAGGGGCATTCTATCAGCCAGCGGCCCTTGGGCGCAGTAGTTGCTCCATTGCAATGGCTTGGGCTTGCCTGGGGGCGGTGGTGCGGCCCCCCGGTTTGATCCCGCGCCGGGGCGGCACGGGCCCGATTGGTTTAGACTTGCGGGTTCTGAGCAAGGAGAAACAATGAGCATTACCGTGGAAGAGATCAAGGCGGCCCTGTTGCAGGTGATCGACCCCAATACCGGCCGTGACCTGATCCGGGGCAAGGAAGCCCGCAACATCCGCGTCGAGGGCGGCCGCGTGCTGCTGGACGTGGAGCTGGGTTACCCGGCGGCCAGCCAGGTCGCACCGATGCGCCAGCGGGTCGAAGAGGCGCTGGGCAAGCTGCCCGGTGTGACCGGCGTGGAAGCCAACGTCTATTTCAAGATCGTGGCCCATGCGGTGCAGCGCGGCATCAAGCTCAAGAGCAACGTCAAGAACATCATTGCGGTGGCTTCCGGCAAGGGCGGCGTGGGCAAGTCCACCACCGCCGTGAACCTGGCGCTGGCGCTGTCGGCCGAGGGCGCGCGCGTAGGCATCCTGGATGCCGATATCTACGGTCCCTCCCAGCCCATGATGATGGGCATCTCCGGCCAGCCCGAAACCAAGGATGGCAAGACCATGGAGCCGCTGGAAAACCACGGCCTGCAGGTTTCCTCCATCGGCTTCATGATCGACCCCGACGAACCCATGGTCTGGCGCGGCCCCATCGTCACCCAGGCCCTGCAGCAACTGCTGGACCAGACCAACTGGCGCGACCTGGATTACCTGATCGTGGACATGCCCCCCGGCACCGGCGACGTGCAGCTGACGCTGTCGCAGAAGGTGCCGGTCACCGGCGCCGTGATCGTGACCACACCCCAGGACATCGCCTTGCTGGATGCGCGCAAGGGCTTGCGCATGTTCGAGAAGGTCGGCATCCCCATCCTGGGCATCGTGGAAAACATGAGCATGCACGTCTGCTCCAACTGCGGCCATGCCGAGCCCATCTTTGGCGTGGGTGGCGGCGAGAAGATGTGCGCCGACTTCGGCGTGGACTTCCTGGGCGCCTTGCCGCTGACCATGGAAATCCGCCAGCAGACCGACTCCGGCACCCCCACCGTGGTGGCCGATCCGCAGGGCAAGGTGGCCGAGATCTACAAGGCCATCGCCCGCAAGGTGGCCGTGAAGGTGGCCGAGAAGGCACGCGACATGTCCAGCAAGTTCCCCAGCATCGTGGTGCAGAACGACTGAGCGTTGCCGGTTGAGCCTCCCGGGCGGGCCGCCGGCATGGCGTGCCCGCCTGCAAAGGCGTTAAAATGACGCCTTTCCGATTCCATCCCTGACCGTTGTACGGCTTTGGCGTGCCAAGGCCGTTTTGGTTTTTCATTCCCGATCATGACTGCCACTCAAGTACGTACCCGTTTCGCTCCCAGTCCCACCGGCTATCTGCACCTGGGCGGTGCCCGCACGGCGCTGTTCTCCTGGGCCTATGCCCGTCGCTTCGGCGGCACCTTCGTGTTGCGCATCGAGGATACCGACGTCGAGCGTTCCACCCCGGAAGCGGTGCAGGCCATCATCGAGGGCATGCAATGGCTGGGCCTGGAGCATGATGAAGGTCCGTTCTACCAGATGAAGCGCATGGATCGCTATCGCGAAGTGATCGGCCAGATGCTGGCACAGGGCACGGCCTACCACTGCTACTGCACCCCCGAGGAAGTGGAAGCCATGCGCGAACGCCAGCGCGCCGCCGGCGAAAAACCGCGTTACGACGGCACCTGGCGCCCGGAGCCGGGCAAGACCCTGCCGGCCATCCCCGCAGAGCGCAAGCCGGTGGTGCGCTTCAGGAACCCGCAGGATGGCGAGGTCAGCTGGAACGACGTGGTCAAGGGCCCCATCACCATCTCCAACCGCGAACTGGACGACCTGGTGATCGCCCGCCCGGACGGCACCCCGACCTACAACTTCTGCGTCGTGGTGGACGACTGGGACATGAAGATCACCCACGTCATCCGTGGCGACGACCACGTCAACAACACCCCGCGCCAGATCAACATCCTCAAGGCCCTGGGTGGCACGCTGCCGGAATACGGCCATGTCCCCATGATCCTGGGCGCCGATGGTGAAAAGCTGTCCAAGCGCCACGGCGCGGTCAGCGTGATGGACTACCCGGCCCAGGGCTACCTGCCCGAAGCCATGCTGAACTACCTGGCCCGCCTGGGCTGGAGCCATGGTGACGACGAGATCTTCTCGATGCAGCAGTTCTGCGAATGGTTCGACCTGGACCACCTGACCAAGGCCCCGGCGCAATTCAACCCGGAAAAGCTGAACTGGCTCAACAACCACTACATCAAGCTGGCCGACAACACCCGCCTGGCCGGCCTGGTGCGCCCGCTGCTGGAAGCGCAGGGCGCCGTCTTCGAAGGCGCCCCGGACCTGGCGGCCGTGATCGGCTTGCTGAAGGATCGCGCCAATACGGTCAACGAAATCGCCGCTGCGGCCCTGATGTTCTACCGCCAGCCGGCCCCCGACGCAGCGCTGGTGGCCCAGCACATCACCGACGCCATCAAGCCGGCCCTGGCCGACTTCGCCCAGCGTGTCGCCACGGTGGAATGGACCAAGGAAGCCATCGCCCCGGTGATCAAGGAAGTCCTGGCGGCGCATGGCATCAAGATGCCGCAGCTGGCCATGCCCTTGCGCCTGATCGTTGCCGGTCAATTGCAGACCCCGGCCATTGACGCCGTACTGCAATTGTTCGGCCGTGAGGCTGTTCAGGCACGTTTGGCGGCATATGTTTGATAAAAGGAAATAATTCTTCAAAAAGATGTTGTCTTTTGAAAATAGGTATTGCATAATCTCGCTTCTTCGCAACGGGGGTATAGCTCAGCTGGGAGAGCGCTTGCATGGCATGCAAGAGGTCAGCGGTTCGATCCCGCTTACCTCCACCAGCGACCCGCAGATGTTTGGCGGTGATATTTCAGGCGAAGCTTGAGATGTAGAAGTGAATTGAAGTACCTGCTTGTCCCCTTCGTCTAGAGGCCTAGGACATCACCCTTTCACGGTGAGTACGGGGGTTCGAATCCCCCAGGGGACGCCAGATTCTGATATCTGTGCTGTCACCCAGCAAGCAGCACAGGTATGAAGCAGTACGTTGTCCCCTTCGTCTAGAGGCCTAGGACATCACCCTTTCACGGTGAGTACGGGGGTTCGAATCCCCCAGGGGACACCAGGTAGAAAAATAGTCCGATTGCCGTCGGGCTGTTAAGAGTTGAAGTAGTCTGATTGTTCAGACTACCTTGAGGTTGGATAGTCCGGAGTTTGGGACTTTTCCTTTCGCAGGGGGTATAGCTCAGCTGGGAGAGCGCTTGCATGGCATGCAAGAGGTCAGCGGTTCGATCCCGCTTACCTCCACCAGCGACTCACATGGATATGTGGGGTGAATTAGTGGAAGAGCTGATTCGAGGAATTTTGTCGTTGTAACCGTTTTGTCCCCTTCGTCTAGAGGCCTAGGACATCACCCTTTCACGGTGAGTACGGGGGTTCGAATCCCCCAGGGGACGCCAAATAGAAAAGCCCGCGCAAGCGGGCTTTTTTGTTTGGCGTCCCCTAGCGATGTGCTTGAGCACATCGCGGGGGGATTCGAAGGGTTTCGCTTGCAAGCGAAACCGGGCCCGCGGCACGTGGGCGAATCCCTCGCTCGCGCAGCGAGCGTTGGCCGACGACTGAACGCGCACCGAAAGCAATTCAGGCCAACCCAGTCAACTGAAGCCAGCCCGCGTAAGCGGGCTTTTTGTTTGGCGGCCGAATCCCTCCTCACCCCCCAGCCCCGCCCGCGCGCATTTGTCTCCGCCATAACATTCACTCCCCCTTTTTTGCGCTATCCTCCCCGCACCCCTGACCTTCGCCACCAATGCAAGGTCAGACAGATCACAGGAGCCCCCATGAGCAGCGCAGCCCATCTCGACATCGATTCCCGTGGCCTGGCCACGCTCACGCTGAACCGGCCGGACGTGCACAACGCCTTCGACGACCAGTTGATCGCGCTGCTGATCGACCTGATCACCCAGGCCCGCGATGATCCACGCACCCGGCTGCTGTTGCTGAGCTCGACCGGCAAATCCTTCTCGGCCGGTGCCGACCTGGCCTGGATGCGGCGCATGGCCGATGCTTCGCGTGAGGACAACCTGCGCGACGCCCGCAAGCTGGCGTTGCTGATGGAAACCCTCAACGGCTTCCCGGCACCGACCCTGGCCAAGGTGCAGGGCGCGGTCATGGGCGGGGGCGTGGGGCTGGTGTCGTGCTGCGATATCGTGGTGGCGTCGGAAGCGGCCTTCTTCGCGCTCTCGGAGGTCAAGCTGGGCCTGGCGCCAGCGGCCATCAGCCCCTATGTGATCGCCAAGATGGGGGTGTCGCAGGCCAGGCGCTTCTTCGTCTCGGGCGAGCGTTTTTCCGCCGTGCGCGCGGCGGCCATCGGCCTGGTCCACGAAGTGGTACTGGCCTCCGAGCTCGATGGCAAGGTGCTGCAATTGATCGATACCTTGCTGGCCAACGGGCCGCAGGCCATGCGCGCGGCCAAGCAACTGGTGCAGGTGGCCAATCCCCTAGAGGTCACGCCGGCGCTGTCGGAATACACCGCCGGGGTCATCGCCGACCTGCGCGCATCGGACGAGGGACGGGAGGGTTTGCGGGCCTTCCTGGAGAAGGGGACGCCTTCGTGGGTCGCTGGTAATCGCTAGTCGTTCGTCCTTTACGGCCGGGCTCAGCGTTCGTCGCGACCACGGCAGAACATGCGGCCGCGACGTCCGCAGCGTTCACGTTCTTCGGGTGTCATGGCTTCCCAGCGTGCGCGCATGAAGCGGCGCTTCTCGTGCCAGCCTCCGTGGCGGCCCCGGAAACCACCGAACAGTATCCGGCACAAGGCCAGCAGGCCCAGCGCGCGCCAGAAGCCGATCGGGTTGACCCCGGGGAAAATCGGCGGCATCACCCAGTTCCAGAGCAGCATCACCACCACGCCCAGCAGCGGCAGGATCAGCACGCAGAGCGCCAGCTTGCCCAGCCACCAGCCACGACCGCCACGGTGACGCCGGGGGCGGTGATCCGGTCCTTGATCGGTTTGCTTGTCTTCCATGTGTTCCATTACATCTCCAATTCGTCATAGACCGCCTGCAGGCGTTCACGCAGGTGCAGGACGGCGTAGCGCTTGCGCGCCAGCAGGGTATTGAGGCTGGTGCCACTGTCGGCCGCCATTTCCTTGAAACTCTTGCCATCGAGTTCGTGCGCGATGAAGACCTCGCGCTGTGCCTCGGGCAATTCCTCCAGCGCTTCCTGCAAGGCAGTGATCAGGGCGGCGCGGGCATAGGCCGCCTCCGGTCCGTCTTCGCTGGCCGGCAGCAGCAGGTCCAGTCGCCAGGCCTGGTCGGCGCCGTCGCTGTCATCGGCATCACGGGACTCGGGCAGCGGTTCTTCCTTCTTCTTGCGGAAGCGGTCGATGATGCGGTTGCGCGCCACCCTGAACAGCCAGGCGCTGACCTGTTCGATGGGCTCCGGCAGGCGGTAGGCCTGGACGAACTCATAGAACACTTCCTGCAGGATGTCTTCGGCTTCGCCCGCGTCGGCCACCCGGCGGCGGATGAAGCCACCCAGCCGGCTGCGCTCGCGCATGACGGTGGCGGTGATCTCGCGGTCCTGGTCGCTCATCGGGGAGAGTAGGGAAGTGGGCTGCATGCCCTGAAGACGGGCCAGCGCCGCCGATATTGTGTTCTCGGCGAAAAACGCAGCGGAACCGCGATTCTAGCGGTTCCGCCGCCAGCCCGGGGGAGGGCTGCAGAGGGGGCG